>JBDSLQ010000263.1:0-4708 GCA_039916285.1 Caldimonas sp. | reverse complement strand
TGCAGGCGGCCGAGCAGGGCCTGAAGGCGGTGCAGAACACCATCGGCGGCATGAACTCGATCCGCGACCAGATCCAGGAAACTTCGAAGCGCATCAAGCGCTTGGGCGAATCGTCGCAGGAGATCGGCGAAATCACCGAGCTGATCTCGGACATCACCGAGCAGACCAACGTGCTGGCGCTGAACGCCGCGATCCAGGCCGCTTCGGCAGGTGAAGCGGGTCGAGGGTTCTCGGTAGTGGCCGAAGAAGTGCAGCGCCTGGCCGAACGCTCCGGCGACGCGACTCGCCAGATCGCTGCGCTGGTCAAGACGATTCAGACCGACACCCAGGACGCCGTCGGCGCCATGGAACGATCGACGCAAGGCGTGGTCGAGGGAACGCGGCTGTCGGACGCGGCCGGCACGGCGCTCGGCGAGATCGACCGCATCACGCGCCAGCTGACCGACCTGGTCGCCGCGATCTCGCAGCAGTCTCTTTCGGAAGCGCAGTCCGCCAACGTCGTCGCGGCCAACATTCAGCACATCTTCGCGGTCACCGAGCAGACCGGCGAGGGCACGAAATCGACGGCGCAGATGGTGCGTGAGCTGTCGCGCACCGCCGAGGAGCTGAAGCAGTCGGTATCGCGCTTCAAGATCGCCTGACCGCATCGATGCGGCGCGACCGCCGCATCGACCCTATCTGACTTTCGCCGAGAGACCCGATGGACAGCAACCTGATGGGTTTGGATGACCTGCCGACCACCGGGCCGACCGACGACCTGAGCTCGATCGCCTGGGTCCACGAGGAGCTGCGCCGCTCGCTCGAGGCCGCGCACAAGTCGCTGCGCCGCTTCCTGAAAGACGCCGAGGCCGTGACCGGCTCCGACATCGATTCTGTCGATCCCGGCGTGCTGCGCACGGCGCGCTCGCAGATCCACCAGGGAGTCGGCGCGCTCGAGCTGGTCGGCCTGCCGGCGGCGGCGATCGTCCTGCGCGCGAGCGAGACCGCGATCCAGCGCGGCGTCGCCAAGCCGCTGTCGCTCACCCCCGAGCTCGTCGCCGACCTCGAGCACGCCTCGTTCGGCCTGCTCGACTACCTGTCACGCCTCCTGGCCGGCAAGCAGGTGTCCTCCCTCTCCCTGTTCCCGGCCTACCGCGCGGTGCAGGAGTCGGTCGAGGCGGAGCGCGTCCACCCGGCCGACCTGTGGCCGGTCGACTGGCGCTGGCGCGAGGTCGCGAGCGACGCCGACGTCGTCCCGCGCCAGGCCGATGCCACCGTGCGCGCCGAGTTCGAAGGTCACCTGCTGTCGTTGATGCGCGGCATCCAGACGCTCACCGCGGCGGCCAAGATGAGCGAGATCTGCGCCGGACTCGGCGCCGGCTCGAGCCACCCGCAGGTGCGAACGTTCTGGAACCTCGCCGCGGCGATGTTCCAGGCGCAGCACCACGCCCTGCTCGGCTTCGACGTCTTCACCAAGCGCGTCGCCTCGCGCCTGCTGGCACAGTTCCGCCTCCTCCAGCGCGGCGATTCCGATGTCTCCGAGCGGCTCGCCCGCGACGTGCTCTTCTTCTGCGCGCAGTCCGCGCCGGCCGGGCGCGGCATCCGCGTGCCGCGGCTGGCGGCGGTGCGCGCGGCGTACGGATTCCCCGAACAGACGCCGACCGACTACTCGCACAGCGTTCTCGGCCGCTTCGATCCGGCCATCATCGCCCACGCCAGGAAGCGCGTCGCCGCGGCGAAGGAGGCCTGGTCGGCGACCGCCGGCGGCGAGATGCACCGCCTCGGCGGCCTCGCCGAGCAGTTCGCCCTGGTCGGCGATTCGCTGCGCCGCCTGTTCCCGTTCGGCGAGACCTTCGCCGCCGAGTTGCAGACGGCGGTGCAGCAGACCCAGGCTTCGCAGGCCGCTCCGCCGGCGCCCCTGGCGATGGAAGTCGCGACCAGCCTGCTCTATCTCGAAGCCGCCCTCGAGGACGGCGACTTCGACCAGCCGGAGCACGCGGAGCGCGTCAAGCGCCTCGGCGAGCGGCTCTCGTTGGTGCGCCAGAAGAACCCGCCCGAGCCGCTCGAGACCTGGATGGAGGAGCTCTACCGCCGCGTCTCCGACCGTCAGACCATGGGCAGCGTCGTTCAGGAGCTGCGCGCCTCGCTCTCCGAGGTCGAGAAGGCGATCGACAAGTTCTTCCGCACCCCGGACGACCCCGCCGTCCTGCGCGACGTCCCGATGCAGCTCGGCTCGATGCGCGGCGTCCTTTCGGTGCTCGGCATGGACCCGGCGTCGCAGGCCCTGCTGCGCATGCGCGACGAGGTCGACGGCCTGGTCTCGACCGAGGTCGATCCCGGCAAGGTGAGGGCCGCCGGCGTCTTCGAGCGCCTCGCGGGCAACCTTTCCGCGCTCGGCTTCATGATCGACATGCTGAGCGTTCAGCCGCACATGGCCAAGTCGCTCTTCGTCTACGACGCCGATGCCGGAACGCTGGCGCCCGTCATGGGGCGCAGCGCGGCACCGAACCCGGCCAGCGGCGCCGCCCCGGTGGAGCCTCGTCTCCTCGAGCAAGCGCAGATGCTCGCCTTCACATCGGTGCGCGAGGACGTTCCGGTCGAGGAAGTCACGCGCGACCTCGAGCGCCTGTCACACGAGGCGCAGGCGGCCGACCAGCCGGCGCTGGCCGCGGCCGTGCTGAAGGCTCAGGACGCGTTCAGCAAGGCGCGCGATCCGATCGATGTCGCCAGCGCGCGCGGCGAGCTTTCCGAGGCGCTCGTCGACTTCGTCGCCACGTCGACCGAGCCGATGGGCTTCGCGCCGGTCAGCGCGCCCGTGCCGCTGGCGCCGCTGGCGCCGATCACGCTGGTCGAGGATTTCGAGCACGACGACGAGATGCGCGAGGTCTTTCTCGAGGAAGCGCGCGAGGTCGTCGAGTCGGCGCGCATCGCCAGCGCCGAGCTGAGGTCGACGCCGGGCGACATCGAGCTGCTGACGACGCTGCGCCGCGCCTTCCACACGTTGAAGGGCAGCTCGCGCATGGTCGGGCTGCAGTCGTTCGGCGAAGCGGCCTGGTCGGGCGAGCAAGTGTTCAACACGCAGCTCGCCGAGCAGCGGGCCGCGGAGCCGCCGCTGGTCGACTTCACCGAGTGGGTGCTGGCCTACCTCGGCGAATGGGTCGAGGACATCGCCGCGCACCGCTCCGGCCAGCGCAACGAGCGCGAAGTGCAGGCCGCGGCCGCCCGCCTCGCCGGCGGCGCGACCGCCGAGCCCGCGCCCGACATCGCCTTGCCGATCGGCATGCCGCACCACCTGCCGAGCCGCGCCGATCTCGATCTGCGGCCTTCCGACGCTGCGCCGGCACCGGCAGAGCCCGAGCCGGACGACCTGTCGTTCGAGCTCGACCTCTCGACGCTCGACCGCATGGTCGAGCCGGGATCGCCGCCGAGCGCGCCCGCGCAGGCTGCACCGACGCTCGCCGACGCTTCGGCGATGTTCGATCGCTTCGACGACGCGCGCAGCGACGCGATGCTGAGGACGCTGGCGAACGAGCAGTTCGACCACGTTCCGTCGGGGATGGTCGACCTCGACCTCGGCCACGCGACCGGTGGCCCCGGCCTGATCCACAACCTGGCGCCGAGCGACGGCGTGCAAGGCGACGACGACAACCTCTCCGGCCTGATGCTGGACCTCTCGACCGGAGAAGCGCTGTCGACGGGCGCCCCGGCCGACTTCGCCTCGTCGGGACTGGTCGACCTCGAAGTCGGCCACGACGGCGGTCCGACGCGCCAGCCCGCGAACGACGAGCACGTCAAGGTCGTCGGCCCCCTGCGCATCGGCATTCCGCTCTTCAACATTTATCTGAACGAGGCCGATGAGCTGTCGCGCCGCCTCGTCACCGAGGTCGCCGAGTGGGCGATGGAGCTGCACCGCCCGGTCGGCGAGGTGCCGATCGCCCTCGCGCACTCGCT
Organism: Caldimonas sp.; assembly: GCA_039916285.1. Lineage (GTDB taxonomy): Bacteria > Pseudomonadota > Gammaproteobacteria > Burkholderiales > Burkholderiaceae_C > Schlegelella_A. Next base: position 778 of record JBDSLQ010000263.1, on the reverse strand, counting down.
TGCCGGCAGCTCGGCGACGGTGGGTTTCACCGACCTCTCGCATCTCGCGCGCTCGCTCGAGCATGCGTTGGCGCGCACGCAAGTCATCGGCCACGGCACCGACGAGGAGGCGCGCCTGTTCGTCAACGCCGCCGAAGACATCCGCCGCCTCCTGCACCAGTTCGCCGCCGGCTTTCTCCAGCAACCCGCACCCGAGCTCGTGACGCGCCTCGCCGAGCACGAGGTCAGCTCGGCGATGCGCCTGGAGGCCGCCACCGCGGCCTCCGAGCTGGCCGAAGGGCAGGACAGCGAGTCACCGATCGAGCCCGCGATGGCGGTCGAGCCCCTGCTCACGCTCGAGGGAATCGACGACACGACCCCGGCCGCCAACGATGCGTCGATCGACGCCGCACCGGTCGGCCCGGGGCCGGTCGGCACGCCGGACGTCGCCGTCGACGCCACTGCATCGGACGACGCGGACGAGGTCGCCTCCGGTGACGAAGTCGTCGGGTCGTCCGCGCCGGGCGGATCCGACGATCGCACCGAGGCTGCACCATCGGTGTTCGGTGGCCTCGGCAGCTTCAACACGCTCGGCGTGGCGGAGCTCAAGCCGCTCGCCGCTGCGCCGGTCGAGGCGGCGCGCGCCGCCCCGGCACGGGCTTCGACCTTCGGCGAAGTCGAGGACGACATCGACGCGATCGATGCGGTCGACCTCGAGCTGTTCCCGATCTTCGAGGAGGAGGCCCAGGAGCTCCTGCCCAAGCTCGACTCCCAGCTTCGCGACTGGCTTGGCGAGCCC
>JBDSLQ010000262.1:0-9180 GCA_039916285.1 Caldimonas sp. | reverse complement strand
TGCGAGATGATCGGCGTCTACAAGCCGCACCGCGAAGCCTACGTCACGGCGGCACGATGGCTGAACCTGGCACCCGACCGGATCCTGATGGTGGCCTGCCACAACTTCGACCTCAACGCGGCGCACGCGGCGGGGCTGCGTACGGCCTTCGTCGCGCGCCCCGACGAGTGGGGGCCGGCGGGCCCGCCCGACCCCCATCCCAACATGGCCTACGACCACATCGTCGACGGCTTCGCCGCGCTGTGCGAGCAGGTTCTGTCCGCCCACTGAGGATCGATGCGGTACTTCCCAGTCTCTCGAAGTCAGTCCGAGCGAACACCGACAACCTGATGAACCTTCACACCCGGGACAAGCGAATGCGAGGGACCGACAAGCTCAAGGTGCGGGTGTGGCGCGGCAACGATGCGGGCAGCTTCAGCGCCTATGAGGTGCCGCGCCAGAACAGCCAGACGGTTCTCGACGTCGTCACCCACATCCAGCGCCATCTCGAGCCCTCGCTCAGCTACCGCTTCGCTTGCCGGGTGGGGATGTGCGGCTCCTGCGCGATGACGGTCAACGGCAAGGCGCGCTGGACCTGTCGCACGCACGTCGCCAAGGTGCTGGTCGAAGGCGGCCTGGAGATCGCGCCGCTCGCCAACCTGCCGATCATCAAGGATCTCGCCACCGACATGAGCGAGTTCTTCGACAAGTGGGCGCGCGCGCGCGGCTCGTTCAAGGGCACGGCGACGCGTCACGACGACTTCGCCCGCGTCGCGCCCGCGTCTCCGGCTCGCGTCGCCGCCGACGCCGGCATCGAATGCATCGGCTGCGCGGTGTGCTATTCGTCGTGCGACGTGGTCGCCTGGCGGTCCGACTTCCTCGGCCCGGCGGCGCTCAACCGCGCCTGGACGCTCGTCAACGACGTGCGCGCGAGCGAGCAGCCCGACCGGCTGCGCGCGGTCGCCGGCGACGCCGGTTGCCACTCTTGCCATACGCAGGGCTCGTGCACCGAGCGCTGCCCGAAGCAGATCGCGCCGACCCTGGCCATCGCCGGGCTGAAGCGCACGGTCGCGAAGGCCGCCGTGCGCGGGCTGCTGTGAACGCCGCCGGGCCGCTTCCCAGGCGCTCCCTTCCGCTTGGCAGCGCCAGCTGCAGGGCCGCAGGGTGCAGTCGATGACCGCCGCTGCCGCCCTCGCCGTCGCGCAGGCCAGGCGCTGGTACTGGCAGCGCATCAGCGCGATGGTGCTGGCGGTGTGCGTTCTCGTGCATCTCGGCGGGCTCGTGTATGCCGTGCGTGGCGGCCTCACGGCGACGGCCATCCTCGGCCGAACGCAGGGCAACTGGGGCTTCGCCCTCTTCTACGCGGTGTTCGTGATCGCCTGCGCGGTCCACGTGCCGGTCGGGCTGGCGAACATCGCGCGCGAGTGGTGGGGTCTCGGCGAGCGCTTCGGCCTCTGGCTCGGCCGCGCCTTCGGCCTGCTCCTGCTCGTCACGGGGCTGCGCTCGGTCTACGCGGTGGTGGCATGAGACGGCGCAACGACCAGCGCGCGCGCGCCCACCCGGCGTACTGGGCGTTCCTGATGCACCGCCTGTCCGGCCTCGCCCTGGCCGCGTTCCTGCCGCTGCATTTCTGGGCGCTCGGCCGCGCGCTCCAGGGCGCCGCCGCGCTCGAGGGATTTCTTCGCTTCACCGACCAGGGCCTCTTCAAGCTCGCCGAATGGGGCTTGGTGGTCTTGTTGGCGCTCCACCTGATTGGCGGCGTGCGCTTGCTGCTGATCGAATTCGGCAGCGCGTCGGGCTTGCGCAAGGACTGGATCGCCGGCGCCGCAGGCTTTGCCGCCTTCGCCGGCCTGGCGTTCGCGCTATCCCTGCTCACCTGAGGCGCGACGCGTTCAACAATACTCGGACCGACGACCCAGGAGATCACGACATGAACACGCTTCGCCGCTCTACCCTTCGCGCTGCTCTTGCCGCAGCCGCCCTGTGCGTCGCCCTGCCCTGGAGCGCCGACGCCCCGGCGCAGGCGGCTTGGCCGAGCAAGCCCGTCCGCGTCGTGGTCCCGTTCGCGCCGGGCGGCTCGACCGACGTGATCGGCCGGATGCTCGCGCAAAAGCTCGCCGAGCTGTGGGGCCAGTCGGTGGTGGTCGAGAACCGCGCCGGCGCCGGCGGCAACGTCGGCGCCGACATCGTCGCCAAGTCTCCCGGCGACGGCTACACGCTGCTGTTCGCCTCGGGCAGCATCGCCATCAATCCGCAGCTCTACAAGAACATGCCCTTCGACACTCAGAAGGATCTCGTCCCCATCACCAACGTGGCGAGCGGGCCGATGCTCGTCGTCGTTCCCGACGACTCGCCAGCCAGGAGCGTGAAGGATCTGATCGCGATGGCCAAGGCCAGGCCCGGCTCGGTGAACTTCGGCTCGGCCGGCGTCGGCAGCCAAGTGCATCTGGCAGCCGAGAACTTTGCAGATGCCGCCGGCATCGACATCGTGCACGTTCCGTACAAGGGCGAGGCGCCGGCCTACACCGACCTCATCGGCCGCCAGACCCAGATGATGGTCGGCAACTTCGCCGCCGCCTCGGCGCTGCTCGGCGCGGGCCGGCTGCGCGCGCTCGCGGTCACCGGCAAGGCGCGCTCGCCCCTCCTGCCCGACGTGCCGACGGCCGCCGAGAGCGGCCTGCCCGGCTTCGAGAACAGCGGCTGGTTCGGCCTGTTCGCGCCGGCCGGCACGCCGCCCGAGATTCTCGCCAGGATTCAGCGCGATACGCTCAAGGTGCTGGCCGCCACCGAATTCAAGGCCCGCCTCTACGTGCAGGGAATGGCGCCGGTGGGCAACACGCCGGCGGAGTTCGCGAAGGCGATGGGAGAAGAGTCGCGCCACTGGGCGGCGGTGGTGAAGAATCGCCGGCTCGTCGCGAATTGAGACGGCCGAACCCGCCATGAAGATCGATCCCCAGGCCCTCGAGGACGCGGCGAAGGAGCTCTACATCCGCGCCCTCAAGATGCTGCCGCCCGACATCAAGAGCGGCTTCGGCCGCCTGCAGCGGTCGGAAACGGGCAGCACCGCGCGGCAGATGCTCGCCACCATGGTCGCCAACATCGGCGTCGCCGAGCAGACCGACAACCTGCTCTGCCAGGACACCGGCGTGCCGATCTACAACGTCTGGATCGGCCGCGGCGTCGAGGTCGACGGGCAGGCGCTGAAGGCGGCGCTCCGGCGCGGCTGCGAGCGAGCGACGCGAGAGTACCCGCTGCGCAGCTCCGTCGTCCATCCGCTGACGCGCAGGAACGATCACACCTCGTGCGGCATCGAGGTGCCGGTGATCCACATCGATTTCAGCGACCGGCCCGAGCTGCTCGAGATCGAGATGATCCCCAAGGGCAGCGGCTCGGAGAACAACTCGTTCCTGAAGATGGCGATCCCGGCCGAGGGCATCGACGCGATCAAGACCTTCGTCATCGACTGCGTGCTCGCGGCCGGCGGCAAGACCTGCCCGCCGACGATCGTCGGCGTCGGCCTCGGCGGCACGTCGGACCTCGCCGTCGCGCTCGCCAAGCGCGCCGCGACGCGCGAGCTCGGCAGCCGCTGCACCGATCCCGAAGGGGCCGCGCTCGAGACGCAGCTTTCGTCTGCGGTGAACCAGCTCGGCGTGGGCCCGCAGGGCCTGGGCGGCGACTCGACGTCGTTCGCCGTGCAGATCGAGCTCGCCGCCACGCACATCACCATGAACCCGATCGCGGTGAACATGCAGTGCCACTCGGCGCGCCGCGCGCGCGCCTGCTTCACGCCGGCGGGCGTGAGCTACGGCTATTGATCGCCCGGCCGCCATGGCTCACCACGATCTCGCCACGCCGGTCAGCGAAGCCCAGGTCCGGGTCCTGCGCGTCAACGACACGGTCACCTTGCAGCGCACGCTCTTCGGCATCCGCGACGCGACCCAGATCCACATGTTCGACCGCGGGCGGACGACGCGCTTCGACCTGCGTGGCCATGCCGTCATCCACACCGCGCCGAACGTGAAGAAGGTCGAGCCGAGCGCCGACTTCCCCGCCGGCTACCAGCCCATCTGCATCGGCACGACCACCTCCGACCGGATGGAGCGCTTCACGCGGCCGCTGATGGCGCAGAAGGGCGTTCGCATCGTCATCGGCAAGGGCGGGCTGCGCGCCGACTCGGCGGCGGCGTTCAGCGAGCTGGGCGGGGCCTACCTCGCGATCGTCGGCGGCACCGCGGCGCTCGAGACGACGTGGATCGAGCAGATCGAGGACGTCGACCTCGACGACCTCAACCCCGAGTCGCTCTGGAAATTCCGCATCCGCGACTTCGGCCCGCTCCTCGTCGCGATGGACAGCCACGGCGGCAGCCTCTACAGCGTCGTCGCCGACGACGCGCAGGCGCGGCGCGCCCAGGTGCTCGCCGGCCTCGGCGTGAAGACGTGATTCGCGTCGATGGCGCGCCCGCCATCAAGCGGCTCCGCGCCGACATCCTCATCCTCGGCGCCGGCGGCGCCGGCCTGTTCGCGGCGCTGCACGCGCACCAGATCGCGCCCGAGCTCTCGATCACCGTGGCGGTCAAGGGCCTGCTCGGCAAGTGCGGCTGCACGCGCATGGTCCAGGGCGGCTACAACGTCGCGCTCGCCGTCGGCGACTCGGTCGAGCGGCACTTCATGGACACGATCGAGGGCAGCAAGTGGCTTGCGGACCAGGATCTCGCCTGGACGCTGGTGACGAAGGCGGTCGAGCGCGTCCACGAGCTCGAGAACGAGCTCGGCTGCTTCTTCGACCGCAACCCCGACGGCACCGTGCACCAGAAGGCCTTCGCCGGCCAGACTTTCGACCGCACCGTGCACAAGGGCGACCTCACCGGCATCGAGATCATGAACCGGCTCTCGGAGCAGGTCTGGGCGCGCGGCATCGGCCGGCTCGAGGAACACCGCGCGATCGAGCTGGTCCGCTCGGCCGACGGCGCGTCGCTCGCCGGCGTGCTCATGATCGACATGAGGGACGGCGCCTTCGTCTTCGTGCAGGCCCGGGCGGTGCTGCTCGCCACCGGCGGCGGCCCGACCATGTACCGCTACCACACGCCCTCGGGCGACAAGACCTGCGACGGCCTGGCGATGGCGCTGCGCGCCGGGCTGCCGCTGCGCGACATGGAGATGGTGCAGTTCCATCCGACCGGGCTGCTCGCCGGCACCGGCACGCGAATGACCGGCACCGTGCTCGAGGAAGGCCTGCGCGGCGCCGGCGGCTATCTGCTCAACGGCGACAAGCGCCGCTTCATGGCGGAGTACGACCCGCGCCTCGAGCGCGCCACGCGCGACATCGTCTCGCGCTCGATCTATTCGGAGATGCGCGCCGGCAGAACCTCGCCGAACGGCGGCGTCTACCTGCAGATGTCGCACCTCGGCCCGGCCGACGTGCGCAGGCAGTTCAAGGGCATGGTCGAGCGCTGCGCCGACTGCGGCTTCGACCTCGCGGGCGACCTGGTCGAGGTCGTGCCGACCGCCCACTACCTGATGGGCGGCGTCGTCTTCGGCGCCGACTGCAGCACGCCCCTGCTGGGCCTCTTCGCCGCCGGCGAGGACACCGGCGGCGTGCACGGCGCGAACCGCCTCGGCGGCAACGGCGTCGCCAACTCGACCGTCTTCGGCGGCATCGCCGGCGACTGCATGGCGGCCTGGGTGCGCGCCGAAGGCGCCTGGGTCGCACCCGACGAGGCAGCGATCGCCGCCAGCGTCACGCGCCACGAAGCGCCTTTCGCGCAGCCGCCCGGCAGCCTCGAGCCGATCCGCGAAGCGCTTTTCGACTGCATGTGGAACGAGGTCGGCATCCTGCGCACGGCCGACGGCCTGCAGCGCGCCGCCGCCACCCTGACCGAGCTCGATGCGCGCCTGGCCGGCGTCGGCGTGGCCGATGGCGACCGCGCCTTCAATCTCAGCTGGCACGACTGGCTCAACCTGAAGAGCCTGATCGCCGTGAGCCGGGTCATCGCCGCGGCGGCGCTGGCGCGCGAGGACTCGCGCGGCGCCCACTATCGCGAGGACCATCCGGCGACGAGCGACCTGGCGACGTCGAGCTACGTCGTCGTGCAGCAGCACGGGCCCGCGCTCGACATCCGGCGCGAGCGCGTCCGTTTCACCCGGGTCGCACCGGGGCAGACCGTCGTTATGGAGTGAAGATATCGTGAAGCACATCGAACGGGCCGCCATCGTGGCCGCACTCCTCGCGGCGGCAACCTGCGCAGCCCACGCGCAGGGCCGCAGCTATCCCGACCACCCGGTCACGCTGGTCGTTCCCTTCAGCGCCGGCGGCGATGCCGACGTCGCTGCGCGCAGCCTGGCCGCCGTCGCCCAGCAGGTGACGGGGCAAGCGCACCTGCCGGTCAATCGCGCCGGTGCGAGCGGCGCGATCGGCTCGACCGCGGTGAAGAACGCCAAGCCCGACGGCTACACCCTGCTGCTCGCGCGCGTCGGCTCGCAGGTCGTGCTGCCGGCGCTGCAGCCGAGCGTCGGCTACAAGTGGAACGACTTCACCCTGCTCGGCCTGCTCGAGCTGAATCCCGTCGTGTGCGTGACTCGCGGAGATTCGCCGATCCGCTCGATGAAGGATCTCGTCGACGCCTTGCGCGCCCGCCCGGGCAAGCTCAACTACAGCACCTCGGGCGCGGCCACCATCCTCAACTTCGGCCCGCAGCTTCTCTTCGACGTCCTCAAGCTGGGCAAGGACGCCGCCGTGCAGATCGCCTACAAGGGCGGCAGCGAGGCCGCGCTCGCCGTGCTGGCGGGCGACGTCGACTTCAGCTGCGGCAACCTCACCTCGGTGATCGGCAACATCAAGGGCGGCAAGCTGCGCGCCCTGGTCACGACGACCCCGGAACGGCTGAGGGATCTGGCCGACGTGCCGACGGCACGCGAAGCGGGCTTTCCGCAGCTCGAGGCGATCGTCGGCTGGAGCGCTCTCTACGGCCCGCCGGGAATGAGCGCGGAGCTCGTCGATCGCTGGGTCGGCATCTTGCAGGCCGCGGCGCGGGATCCGCAATGGCTCGCCGCGACCGAGAAGGCCGGCAGCATCCCGCGCGTGCTGAGCCCGGCCGAGACCGAGAAATTCGCCGCCGAGCAGTTCGCCGTCTACGAGCGGCTCGGCCGGCAGCTGCAGATCGAGCTGAAGTAGCCGTGGCGATTTCCAGCACCCGAGGTGGCCGCGGCGCCGACGCCCTCGTTCGATCGCTCCGCGCTGCCGGCGTCGAGCGCATCTTCACGCTCTCCGGCAACCACGTCATGCCGGTGTTCGACGCGCTCTTCGACTCGGGCATCGGCCTCCTGCACACGCGTCACGAGGCGAGCGCCGTGCATATGGCCGACGCGTGGTCGCGCATCACCGGGCGGGTGGGCATCGCGCTCGTCACTGGCGGTCCCGGCCACGCCAACGCCGTGTCGGCGCTCTACACGGCGCAGATGGCCGAAGCGCCGATCGTCCTGCTCTCCGGCCACGCGCCCAACGACCAGCTGGGCCGCGGCGCCTTCCAGGAAATGCGCCAGGCCGAGATGGCGGCGCCCGTGTGCAAGGCGGCCTGGGTCTCAGCCAGCGCCGGCCAGCTGGCGAGCGACGTGGCCCGGGCGATCCGGATCGCCACTTCCGGCCGGCCCGGGCCGGTCCACCTGAGCCTGCCGACCGATGCGCTCGAAGGCCAGGCCGGCGCGGCGACGCCCGATCCGGGGTCGTTCGCGGCCGAGCCGATGCCGCTCGCCGGCGACGTCGCCGCGGCCCTGATGGAAAGCCTCGCCGAGGCTGAGCGACCGCTGATCCTCGTCGGCCCGAGCTGCATGACCCGGCCGATGCGCGCGGCGACGGCGGCGCTGCAGGCGGCGAGCGGCGTGCCGGTCGTCGGCATGGAAAGCCCGCGCGGCATCGCCGATCCGAGCCTCGGCGCGTTCGCCGAGATGCTGGCCGGCGCCGACCGCGTGCTCCTCGTCGGCAAGCGTCTCGACTTCACGCTCAGGTTCGGCAGCGCGCCTGCCTTCGCCGCGGGCGTGCGGGTGCATCAGGTCGACGCCGATGCGGCCGAGATCGAGCGCAGCCGGCGCGCGCTCGGCGACCGGCTGGGCACGACGGCGCGCGCCGACGCGGCCTCGGCGCTGCGCGCGCTGACGGCGGCAGCGCATGCCGGCGCGTCACCGGCGCGCACCGGCGCCGCGGCGCCGGCGTCGTGGCTCGCCGACGTGCTCGGCGCCGTCGCCCACCGGCCGGCGGCATGGGACGCCGCGCGGTCCGAGGCGCCCGGCCGCCTGCATCCGGTGCAGATGCTGCGCCCGCTGCAGGCGCTCCTCGACAGCCACGCCGAGTCGGTGCTCGTCTGCGACGGCGGCGAGATCGGCCAGTGGGCGAGCGCCTGCCTGAGTGCGCCGCATCGCGTCATCAACGGCGTCGCGGGCTCGATCGGCTCCGGCCTGCCGTATGCGCTCGCCGCCCGCTGCACGCAAGCCGAGGCGCCGGTCGTCGCCGTCATGGGCGACGGCACGATCGGCTTTCACATTGCCGAGTTCGACACCGCCGTTCGCTACGGCCTGCCGTTCGTCGCCGTCGTCGGCAACGACGCGCGCTGGAACGCCGAGTACCAGATCCAGCTGCGCGACTACGGGCAGAATCGCCTCCTCGGCTGCGAGCTGCTGCCGACGCGCTACGACCTCGTCGCGCAGGCCTTCGGCGCGCACGGCGAGCAGGTCAACGACGCCGCCGCGATGCCGGCGGCAGCGGCCCGGGCCCAGGCGAGCGGCCTGCCCGCCTGCGTCAACGTGATGATCGAGGGCGTGCCGGCGCCGCAGATCAGGCGCTGATCGCGACGCGCCCGGTGCGGCGGTGGATCGCGGCGCGCCGGTCGACGCGCCTTGCGCCGGCGCGTGCGACGCGCAGGCCACGACGGTTCATCGCGCCAGCATCGCCAGCACGTCGGCACCGACGCCGATGCCGTTGGTCTCGGCGGCGCGCAGCAGCGCCGCGCGCCGGGCGCCCGGCAATCGCACGCCCTCGTCCCGCATCATCTCGGTGACGAGCAGCTCGATGCGATCGAGGAATGCCTCGCGCCCCGCCAGCGCGGCGGGATCGATGACGATGAACGCCTGGCCGATCTTCGGCAGGTTGCCCTCGTCGACGAAGAAGCTCGACGCCTCGAAGCCGAAGCTCGCGCCGACGAGCGCGCTCACC
>JBDSLQ010000261.1:0-4172 GCA_039916285.1 Caldimonas sp. | reverse complement strand
ATGACCTGGTCGATCGTCGCCCGCGACGCCGACGGCAGCTTCGGTGTCGCCATCGCCAGCCGCTTCTTCGCCGTCGGCGCGTTGTGCGTCCATACGCGGCGCGCGGTCGGTGCGCTGGCGACGCAGGCGCTCATGAACCCGCTCTACGGGCCGGCCGGCCTCGAGCTGCTCGGCACGGGCGTTGCGCCCGGGAAGGTCGTCGCCCGGCTGACCGGCGCCGACGAGGGCCGGGCCCAGCGCCAGCTGCACCTCATCGGCGCGCGCGGGCGCGGCGCCGCCCACACAGGCGCGCAGTGCGTCGAGGGGTGCGGCCACCGGGTGCACGACGATTTCAGCATCGCGGGCAACATGCTCGTCGGCGCCGCCGTGCTGGACGCTACGGCGGCTGCCTACGCCGCCGGTGCGAGGTTGCCGCTCGCCGAGCGATTGATCGCGGCGTTGGAGGCCGGCGAGCGGGCCGGCGGCGACCAGCGCGGCAAGCAGGCGGCCGCGCTGCGCATCCACGGCGACGAGGACTATCCGCGCCTCGACCTGCGCGTCGACGACCACGAGGCGCCGCTCGTCGAGTTGCGCCGCCTTCACGAGAAGAGCCTCGAGCGCTTCCAGCCGTTCGTCGCCTGCCTGCCCGGACGCCGCGATCCGGTCGGCCTGCTTCGCCGCGACGAGATCGAGGCCCGCGTCGAGGTCTTCGCCGCCGAGCGTTCTCGCGCCCGTGGCCCGCGCCTTGCGTGATGCGGCCCTGTCTTCACATCGACTGTCCGGAGGTGTTGCGATGAACCTGACTTTCCGTCTACTCGCCGGGGCCGCGCTTGGCCTCGCATCGCTCGCGGCCCAGGCGCAGACCCTGCGCGTCGGCCTGGCCGAGGACCCGGACGTGCTCGATCCGACGCTGGCCCGAACCTTCGTCGGCCGGATCGTCTTCGCCGCCTTGTGCGACAAGCTGTTCGACATCGACGAGAAGCTGCAGATCGTGCCGCAGCTCGCCACCGGCTACGAGTGGTCGGCCGACAGCAAGACGCTGACGATCAAGCTGAGAACCGACGTCGTCTTCCACGACGGCGAGAAGCTCGATGCGGCGGCGGTCAAGTTCAACATCGAGCGCCACAAGACGATGGCCGGATCGAACCGGAGCGGCGAGCTGCGGCCGGTGGCGAGCGTCGACGTCGTCGACCCTGCGACCGTCAAGCTCAACCTGTCTGCGCCGTTCACGCCGATCCTGGCCGCGCTCGCCGACCGCGCCGGCATGATGGTCTCGCCCAAGGCGGCGCGGGCCGACGGCGTGAACTTCGGCGTCAAGCCGGTGTGCTCCGGGCCGTTCAGGTTCAGCGAGCGGGTCGCCCAGGACCGCATCGTCCTCGAGCGCCACGCGGCGTACTGGAACAAGGCCAACGTCCATTTCGACAAGGTCGTCTACACGCCGATCGTCGATGCGACCGTGCGCCTGGCGAACCTGCGCTCGGGCCAGTTCGATGTCATCGAGCGGGTCGCGCCGTCGGACATCGAGGGCCTGAAGAAGGACAAGAACCTCAAGGTCGCGCGCATCACCGAGATCGGCTACCAGGGCATCACCATCAACGTGGGCAAGAGCGAGCAGGCGCAGAAGAACCCGCTCGGCAAGGACGCCAGGGTGCGCGAGGCGTTCGAGCTCTCGCTCGACCGCGCCGGCATCGTCCAGGTGGTGATGGACAACGAGGCGACCGTCGGCAACCAGTGGGTCGCGCCGGGCAACGCCTTCTATGCGAAGAACGTTCCGGTGCCCAAGCGCGACATCGCGCGCGCCAAGGCGCTTCTCAAGGAGGCCGGCGTCCCCAATCCGAGCTTCACGCTGGTCACGCCGACGACCTCGGACGCGCAACGGCTGGCGCTGGTGATCCAGGCGATGACGCGCGAGGCCGGCTTCAACGTCAAGATCCAGTCGACCGAGTTCGCGACCTCGCTCAACATGGCCGACAAGGGCGACTTCGAGGCGTACGTCCTGGCCTGGAGCGGCCGCGCCGACCCCGACGGCAACCTCTACAGCTTCGACGCCTGCAAGCAGCCGCTGAACTACGCCGGTTACTGCGTGCCCGAGATCGACGAGCTGCTCAATGCCTCGCGCAGCCAGCGCGATCCGGCCGAACGCAGGAAGACCTTCGAGCAGATTGCCGCGCGCGTGCTGAAGGACAGGCCGATCATCTATCTCTACCACCGAAACTGGCTGTGGGCGCACAGCGCGAGGCTGACCGGCATGCGCAGCATTCCCGACGGGCTGATGCGGGTGACGGGATTGAAGATGGCGCCGTGAGGCCGGTTTCATCAGCGATCGCTGCTTGACGACCGACCGATGATCGAGTTCCTCGTCAAGCGCATCGCGACGATCCTGCCGACGCTGGTGTTCGTGTCGATGCTGATCTTCGGCCTGCAGCAGCTGCTGCCGGGCGACCCGGCGGTGATCCTCGCCGGCGAGGAGCGCAACGAGAACGTCGTCGCCTACCTGCGCGAGAAGCTCCATCTCGACGAGCCGCTGCCGGTGCGCTACGGTCACTGGGTCGGCGGTGTCCTGCGCGGCGACCTCGGCGAGTCGGTGCGCACGCAGCAGCCTGTGCTCGAGCTGATCGTCCAGAAGTTGCCGGTGACGATCGAGCTCGCGCTGCTGGCGATGGCGATCGCGCTCGTGATCGGCATCCCGGCGGGAATCGTCTCGGCGGTCGGCCGCGGCACGGCGTGGGACATGGGCGCGAACGCGTTCGCGTTGTGGGGCCTGTCGACGCCGAACTTCTGGCTCGGCATCCTGATGATCCTGCTGTTCTCGGTGCAGCTCGGCTGGCTGCCGGCGTCCGGCTATGTCAGCCCCTTCGTCGACCTGCGCGAGAACCTGGCGGCGATGATCATGCCGGCGTTCGTGCTCGGCAACGCGATCGCCGCGGTGCTGATGCGGCACACGCGGAGCGCGATGCTGCAGGTGCTCAATGCCGACTACGTGCGCACCGCGCGCGCCAAGGGGCTCAGCGAGCGCGTCGTCGTCCTGAAGCACAGCCTGCGCAACGCGCTGACGCCGATCATCACGCTCGGCGCGCTCGAGTTCGGGACGCTTCTCTCGGGCGCCGTGCTCACCGAGCAGGTCTTCACCATCCCCGGTTTCGGCAAGCTGATCGTCGACGCGGTCTTCAACCGCGACTACGCCGTCGTCCAGGGCGTCGTCCTCGTCACGGCGACGGCGTACATCGCCCTCAACCTGCTCGCCGACATCGCCTATTTCGTGGCCAACCCGAAGCTGCGCGGCTGACACCGCATGACCGCTGTCCTCGCGACCTCCAGCGCCGGCGCCACCGCGGCGAGCGCAGGCGCGTCGTCGTCGGCGGGAGCGTGGCGGCCGGTGTGGAGGAAGCTGAAGCGACGCCGCGGCGCGATGGTCGGACTCGTCGTCGCCGCGCTCTTCATCGCCGCGGCGCTGCTCGCGCCGTGGCTCGCGCCGTTCGATCCGATCGAGACGAGCTGGAGCGCGATCCGCAAGGCGCCGTCGGCGGCGCACTGGTTCGGCACCGACGACATCGGTCGCGACGTGCTCTCGCGCGTCATCTGGGGCACGCGCGCGTCGCTGCTCGCCGGCGTCGTCGCGGTCTCCATCGCGGTCGCGCTCGGCGTGCCGATCGGCATGACGGCGGGCTTTGCCGGCGGCTTCGTCGATGCGCTGATCTCGCGCCTGACCGACGCCTTCCTCGCCTGCCCGTTCCTGATCCTGGCGATCGCGCTCGCCGCCTTCCTCGGCCCCAACCTCACCAACGCGATGATCGCGATCGGTATCTCGGCGACGCCGATCTTCGTGCGCCTGACCCGTGCCCAGGTCATCAATGTCAAGGTCGAGGAGTACATCGAGGCGGCGCGCGCGCTCGGTGCCCCGCCGCTCCGGATCGTCTGGCGTCACGTGCTGCCGAACATCCTCGCGCCGGTGATCGTGCAGGCGACGCTGGCGGTCGCGGCGGCGATCATCGCCGAGGCCAGCCTGTCGTTCCTCGGCCTCGGCCAGCAGCCGCCGGCGCCAAGCTGGGGCAGCATGCTCAACACCGCCAAGAACTACGTCGACAACGCGCCCTGGATGGCGATCTGGCCGGGCCTGGCGATCTTCCTGCTCGTGCTGTCGTTCAACCTGCTCGGCGACGGCTTGCGCGACGCGCTCGATCCGCGCCAGCGCT
>JBDSLQ010000260.1:0-6671 GCA_039916285.1 Caldimonas sp. | reverse complement strand
AGCGTCCATTCGAGCCCGCTCGGGCTGTAGGGGCGGCCACGCAGGTACGCGATCGTCGTCTCATCGACGGCGATCAGGCCGGCGCGCGCGCCCGCCTCGATCGCCATGTTGCAGACGGTCATCCGGCCTTCCATGCTGAGGGCGCGGATGGCGCTGCCGGCAAACTCGATCGTGTGGCCGGTGCCGCCGGCGGTGCCGATCTTGCCGATCACGGCCAGCACGATGTCCTTCGCGCTGCAGCCGCGGCCGAGCATGCCGTCGACGCGGACGAGCATGTTCTTCGCCTTGCGCGCGAGGAGCGTCTGTGTCGCCAGCACGTGCTCGACCTCGCTCGTGCCGATGCCGTGCGCTAGCGCACCGAAGGCGCCGTGCGTCGAGGTGTGCGAGTCGCCGCAGACGACCGTCGTTCCGGGAAGCGTGGCGCCCTGCTCCGGGCCGATGACGTGGACGATGCCCTGGCGGCGATCGTTCATCTTGAACTGGGTGATGCCGTGGCGGTCGCAATTGGCGTCGAGCGTTTCGACCTGAAGGCGCGAGATCGGGTCGGCAATGCCGTGCGAGCGGTCGGTCGTCGGCACGTTGTGATCGCTGACGGCGAGGTTCGCGGAAAGGCGCCAGACCTTGCGACCGGCCAGCTCGAGCGCTTCGAAGGCCTGGGGGCTCGTCACCTCGTGGACGAGGTGACGGTCGATGTAGAGGACGGCGGTGCCGTCGTCCTCGGAGTGGACGACGTGGTCGTCCCAGATCTTGTCGTAGAGAGTGCGCGCCATGGGGCTGAGAATCGAAGCATCCCTGTCGGATCCTCATTCTAGGCTCGCCCCTCTGCTCGACCGGGCATGACGAGCGCGACCCCGCCCGGATTTGCGGTCGCATTGGTCGTCGTAATGCGCAAGGAAATGGGCGCCCAGAGGCGCCCATTTCTCTGCCGAAGCGGCAACTCCAATTCTTACCAGCCGAGGTCTTTCAGCAGAGGCACCGTGATGTCCTTCGGCGGCACCAGTGTCGTCGTCAGATCCGAATTTATGTTCGGCTCCATGAGCAGGTTCGGGAACGCGCTCACATCCCAGTGCGAAACCGACGAGCCACCGATCAGCGGATTCGGCGTGTAGAGCAGCGGACGGCCCAGGGCATCGGTGCCGGCAATGCGCGACGTGTCGATCGCGAACGAGGCCGTCACCGCTCCCGGACGCGAACGCGAGCCGAACTTCACCGCGTCGACAACCGCCCGCTTCAGCACGGTCCCGTCGGCCTGCGAGACGCTCACCGTCGGAATCGTGATCGTCGGGTCCGCGCCGCCCAGGCCCGGCGCCGATCCGGCGGCGTTGTTGACGATGATCACGCCGAAGGCGCCGGCGTCCTGAGCGTTCTTGACCTTGACGACGAAGGCGCACGTGCCACGGTTGATCAAGGCGATCTTGCCGCGGACTGCCGTCGCCGTTGCCGCGTCGAAGGGATTGCAGCCGACCGGATCGGCCGCCGACACGTTGGCGAGGGTGCCGAAGGCGCTCGGATTCGATACCGGGGGTCCGAACGACGCCGTGTTGTAGTCGTAAAGCCCGGTGACTCCCGGCACTGATGTCTCGACCCGCAACGCCGGCACGTTGCTGAGCGTCGCGGCAGCGCCCGCCACCGCCTGCGCGCCGATCCAGGCGAGCTTGAGCGGATTGATCGCCGACGCCCTGCGCTCCAGGCTGGTCATCGCCAGCCATGTCTTGCCGGCGGTGTTGTCGAACATGAAGCCTTCCCAGATGCTGGGCAGGCCGCCGACGGCAACGAAAGCAGTCGCGTCGGCGTTGAGACGATTGCCCGTC
Source organism: Caldimonas sp. (assembly GCA_039916285.1). GTDB lineage: Bacteria > Pseudomonadota > Gammaproteobacteria > Burkholderiales > Burkholderiaceae_C > Schlegelella_A. Next base: position 4,860 of record JBDSLQ010000260.1, on the reverse strand, counting down.
GACGTCTGCACCGTCAGGACGGAGAAGCCGAGGCCGTGACCGAGCTCGTGCAGCAAGGTCGTGACGAAGTTCACCTTTGTTCCCGCGTTGCCGTCGAGGCCGAGATAGAACGACGTGCCGGTAAGGCAGCCGGGGTTGCCGAGGTTGACGTTGAACTGCGTCTTGATGTCGACGGTGCCATAGCCTGTGCCGTCGTCCGGAATCCCGGCCGACAGGTTCACGCCGGCGAGCTTGTTCGCCAGCGCCTGGGGATACCACGTCGTCGGCGCGCCGTTCGGGAAGTCGTACCAGATGTTCCATGCGCCGGCGCTGCCGAGTACCGCAGACGTGGCAGTGCAGGTCAGCGCCTCCCAGCCTGCGCTGACCGTGATGGGAACGCTGCTCTGGATGTTCTGCTCCCAGATGTCGGCGACATAGCGGTAGACGTTGAAGCGTTGCTCACCGAGCGTCGTGCCGGGATTGCCGCCCACGGGGGCGACGGGCGTCGGGTCGTTGAAGCCGACACCCGCGGGGTCGCGGCTCGAGATGATGATCGTTGCCGCCTGCGTGGCGAACGTCGCACCCGCCAGCACCGCGACACCGACCGAGGAGAGGAACAGCTGAATGGTCGTCATGGCGTCACTCCGTCGGCAGGGTGGCGGGCTTGAGGGACGCCGACGTGACGAGCCTGGCCGTCGTCTCGCCGCCTTCGACGCAGAGCTCGACGAGCGCGCCGTCGGCGCGCTTGACGACCACCGAGTAGCTCATGAATTCGTCGGTGAGCCGCGCGCCGCGCGCACCGCTCCAGTGCGAGCGCGAGGCGGGCGATGCGGCCACGCGACCGCGTGCATGCGCACGGCCATCATGGAGGGCCTTTGCCTCGTCGGCCGTGGCGTGGCGAAGCCGACCGGTGTCGCCGTCCTTGACGACGATCTGCGCATCGGCCACAAAGGTTTCGGCCACCGCTTCGGCGGATGACACACCCGGATTCGACTGCGCCGTCGCCGGGAGGGATACCGCCAGACCGACCGCCGCGGCGCCGAGGCCGAGCGCGCCGGCACGTAGCGGCTTGATGAATGCAAACATGGGGATGCTCCTGACAGAGAGTTCTTGATGCGGCGGCCGGCGGGCCGCACGCCGCTCAACCAACGGCTTTGTGCCGACGCGTCCAGGCACCGAGGCCGGCGAGGCCGAGGCCGAACAGCGCCCAGGTCTCCGGCTCGGGAACGACGTTGACGTTGAACGAATCGACGCCGACATAGTTGGAGGTGTCCGCCACGCCGAGGTATTCCACTACCGCGCGACCGGTCGCGCCGATGCCTTGCGGCGCGAAAGTGAAGCTGTAGCGCGTCCAAGCGGCGCCGAGTTCGAGGGGCGCCCCGAGGGAGAACGTGGCCGGATTGGTGCCGCCGCCGGTGCTGAGGCCGAACGCGATGTGGTCGGAGTAGGCGGGATCGTCGGCGGCGCGCGCCCAGAAGCTCACCGTGCCGCCGAGCGCAGTGGAGAACAGCGGCGAGATCAGGTAGTCGGCGATCGTGCCGCCGGGACCCGCGTTGTTGAAGTTGGCAGCGATGTACGCGGCTGCAGGCCCGGCATGCGACGCGAATTGGGTTTGATCGCCCTGGAACCAGCCGGTCGTTCCGAGGGGCGTGCTGGCGTTGTTGAGGACCCATCCGCCAGCCGCCAGCGTGGCGACGTTGCCGAAGCCCTCGTTGATGACGACGACCTGGGACTGCGCGGCGCTTGTAGCCACGACCAATAAGACCGCAGCAGCGGCGCGATGCAACTTCATGGGATCCTCCAGAATGACCGACGGGGCAGCAATACCGATGGCGCCTTCGGGCCACCCGTGTTTTCCCGACGATCAGCCGGGAACCAATTGCTTGTTGGTGTGGAGCCCAGTCTGCCCGATCGCGATTGCCCGATCAAGAATTTTCGTGCGGAAAGTTACCCTGCCTCAGCCGCGCTGACCGATGGGCGTGACCTGGCGCTGAGTTGCCCCCGCGTAGAGCTGGCGCGGCCGGCCGATCTTGTATTCCGGGTCGGCGATCATCTCGTTCAGCTGCGCGATCCAGCCGACCGTTCTCGCGAGCGCGAAGATCGCCGTGAACAGCGTCACCGGGATGCCTATCGCGCGCTGGACGATGCCCGAGTAGAAGTCGACGTTCGGGTAGAGCTTGCGGGCGACGAAGTATTCGTCCTCCAACGCGATCTTCTCGAGCGCCATCGCCAGCTTGAAGATCGGATCGTCGTGCAGGCCGAGCGCATCGAGCACCTCGTGGCAGGTCTCGCGCATCAGCTTGGCGCGCGGGTCGTAGTTCTTGTAGACGCGGTGGCCGAAGCCCATCAGCTTGATGCCCGAGTTCTTGTCCTTGGCCTGGCGGACGAACTCGCCGATCTTCTCGACGCCGCCCATCTTCTGGACGTCTTCGAGCATGTTCAGGGCGGCCTCGTTGGCGCCCCCATGCGCCGGGCCCCAGAGACACGCGACGCCGGCGGCGATCGCCGCGAACGGGTTCGTTCCCGACGAGCCGCACAGGCGCACCGTCGACGTCGACGCGTTCTGCTCGTGGTCGGCGTGCAGGATGAATATGCGGTCCATCGCCCGCACCAGCACGTCGTTCGGGGCATAGTCCTCGCACGGCGTCGCGAACATCATGCGCATGAAGTTGCCGGCGTAGCTGAGGTCGTTCTTCGGATAGATGTAGGGCTGGCCGACCGTGTACTTGTAGGCCATCGACACCAGCGTGGGCATCTTCGCGATCAGGCGGATCGCCGAGATCGCGCGGTGCTCCGGGTTATTGATGTCGGTCGAGTCGTGATAGAAGGCCGAGAGAGCGCCAACCAGGCCGGTCAGGATCGCCATCGGATGGGCGTCGCGGCGAAAGCCGCGCAGGAAGAACTGCATCTGCTCGTTGACCATCGTGTGATGGGTGACGAGATGCGAGAACGCGTCCTTCTCGCCGGCGCTCGGCAGCTCGCCGTTCAGCAGCAGGTAGCAGGTCTCGAGGTAGTCGCACTGCGTCGCAAGTTGTTCGATCGGGTAGCCGCGGTAGAGCAGCTCGCCCTTGTCGCCATCGATGTAGGTGATCGTCGAGTTGCACGACGCCGTCGACAGGAAACCCGGGTCGTACGTGAACTTCCCGGTTTGGGCGTACAGCTTCCTGATGTCGATGACTTCCGGTCCGATCGTTCCCTTGTAGATCGGCAGCTCCATGCTCGGGCTGCCGTCCGAGAAGGACAGGGTGGCTTTGACGTCGGACGGGGTCATGGCGGGTTCCTCGAAATGGATTGCGATGAAGGCGCTGTCCCCGCCGCCCTGACACCCTGGAGCACCTGGTGGACCTCGGGCCGATCGAGGTCTTCGGTCGGCTGCGTGCGGCCGAGGAAGAGGTCGAGCAGGTCGTTGTCCGCCAGCACCATCAGCGCCTCCAGGCCGGCGGCGGCGGCGGGCGTCACCGGGCCGCGGGCGAACAGCCGCTCGATCAGCAGGTCGTTCTCGAGCAGGCCGCGGCGGCAGCGCCAGCGCAGCTTCGACAACGCCGCTGCGTCGATGCCGGCGGCGGCTTTCATCAGACCGCGCGCCTCACCATCAGCTCCTTGATCTTGCCGATCGCGCGTGTCGGATTCAGCTGTTTCGGGCAGACATCGATGCAGTTCATGATCGTGTGGCAACGGAACAGGCGGTAGGGGTCCTCGAGGTTGTCGAGCCGTTCGTTGGTCGCCTCGTCGCGGCTGTCGGCGATGAATCGATACGCCTGCAACAGCCCCGCCGGGCCGACGAACTTGTCCGGGTTCCACCAGAAGCTCGGGCACGCCGTCGAGCAGCTCGCACATAGGATGCACTCGTACAAGCCGTTCAGCTCATCGCGCTCCTCGGGCGACTGCAGGCGTTCCTTTTCCGGCGGGCGCGACTCGTTGACGAGGTAAGGCTTGATCGAGTGGTACTGCTTGAAAAACTGCGTCATGTCGACGATCAGGTCGCGGATGACCGGCAGCCCGGGCAGCGGCTTCAGCACGATAGGGTCCTTCAGCGTCCTCATGTTGGTGAGGCAGGCCAGGCCGTTCTTGCCATTGATGTTCATTGCGTCCGAGCCGCACACGCCTTCGCGGCACGAGCGGCGAAAGCTCAGGCTCGGGTCGATCGCCTTCAGCTTCATCAGCGCGTCGAGCAACATGCGTTCGCTGCCGTCGAGCTCGACCTGCAGGGTCTGCATCGTCGGCGCGGTGCCGGTGTCCGGGTCGTAGCGATAGATGCGAAAGGTGCGCAGCGTCCTGGCAGTCGCGGCAGGCGTGATGCCGTCCGGATCAGAGGCGCCGGCGGCGCGGGTCGTGGCTTCCTTTTCCATGATCAGAAGGTTCGCACCTTGGGCGGTATCGATTCGACGGTCTGCGGGGTCAGGTTCACCGGCTTGTACTCGAGGCGGTTGCCCTCGCTGAACCAGAGCGTGTGCTTCATCCACTCGGCGTCGTTGCGACCGTTCGGCGTGACCGGGTCGTCGACCGGCCGCTCGTAGTCGACGACCGTGTGCGCGCCGCGGCACTCGCGCCGTGCCGCCGCCGAGACCATCGTCGCCAAAGCCGACTCCATCAGATTGTCGACCTCGAGCGCCTCGACGCGCGCGGTGTTGAAGATCTTCGACTTGTCGGCGAGATGGATCGACCAGGCACGCTCGGCGATCGCCTGCACCTTGCCGACGCCTTCGTCCATCGACGCCTGCGTGCGAAACACGCTGGCATGCTGCTGCATCGCCTTTCTGAGGTCGTTGGCGACCGTTTGCGAATACTCGCCGCCGGTGCTCGCGTCGAGCCGCGCCAGCCGCGCCGCGGTGAAATCGTGCGCATGTGCCGGCAGCGGCCGGTGCGCCGCCGCGGCGAGCT
>JBDSLQ010000259.1:0-6023 GCA_039916285.1 Caldimonas sp. | reverse complement strand
TCGACCCGTCGACCGCGGGACTGCTGCGCCGGCTGCGCGCCTGAGCGACGACAATCTGCGCCATGACCCGGCGCTGGCGGCTCTTTCCGAAATATGCGCTGCTGATCATCACCCTGGTCGGCAGCATGCTGGTCGCCAGCGGCGCGATCGGCCTCTACTTCTCGTGGCGCGAAACCGAGGCGCACCTGGTCGCGCTGCAGATCGAGAAGGCGCAGAACGCGGCGACCCGCATCGAGCAGTACATCCTCGACATCGAGCACCAGATCAGCTGGACCGCGCTGCCGCGCGCCGATGCCGACGGCGATGCGCTCGAGCAGCGGCGCATCGAATACCTGAAGCTGCAACGCCAGGCACCGGCGATCACGGAGGTGGTCTGGATCGACCCGGCCGGCCGCGAGCAGCTGCGCATCTCGCGCCTGGCGATGGATGCGGTCGGTGGCGGCACCGATCTGTCGCAGGAGGAGAAGTTCCGGGTCGCCTCGAAGGGCGCCGTCTACTACGGCCCGGTGTACTTCAGAAAGGGCACCGAGCCCTACATGACGATCGCGCGCCCCGCCGGCAGCGGCGGCGGCGTCACCGCGGCCGAGGTCAACCTGAAGTTCGTCTGGGACGTGGTGTCGCGGATCAAGATCGGCAGCGCCGGGCTCGCCTACGTGGTCGACGCCGACGGCGTGCTGATCGCGCATCCCGACATCAGCCTGGTGCTGAAGAAGTCGGACCTGAAGGCGCTGCCGCAGGTGACGGCGCGCGACGCCGCCGCCCCGTCGCCTCTCGGGCGCGACCTGCAGGGCAACGAGGTGTTCGCCGCCCACGCGCCGATCCCGACCCTGCGCTGGACTGTGTTCGTCGAGTCGCCGCGCAACGAGGCGTTCGCCCCTCTTTACGCGACCTTGCAGCGGACCTCGTTCCTGCTCGTCGTGGCGCTGCTGATCTCGATCGCGGCTAGCTTCTTCCTCGCCCGCGCGCTGGTGCGGCCCCTGCGGGCGCTCCAGGAAGGCGCGGCGCAAATCGGTGCCGGCGACCTCGAGCGCCATATCGAGGTTCGCACCGGCGACGAGCTCGAGGGGCTGGCCGAGCAGTTCAACCGGATGAGCGCGCAGCTGCGCGAGTCGTACGCGGGGCTCGAGCGCAAGGTCGAGCAGCGCACCGCGGAGCTCACCGAGACGCTCGAACAGCAGACGGTGACGGCTGAGGTGCTTCGTGTCATCAGCAGTTCGGTCGCCGACGCGCAGCCGGTGTTCGACAAGATCGTTCAAAGCTGCGAGCGCCTGTTTGCCGGCACGCGCGTCGCCATCAACCTGGTCCATGGCAACGGCACGATCTACCTCGGCGCGTATGGCGGCCCGGGGCGCGAGGAATTCGCTGCCATCTTTCCGTTACCGCTCTCGGGCGAGAGCGGCACCGGTAGCGCAATCCTTCAGCGCAAAGTCATGCACTACCCCGACGTCGAGACCGGTCCCGACGTGCCGAAGTTGGTGCGCCGCGCCTCGGAAGCGACGGGGACGAAGTCGCTGATCATTGCGCCGATGATTCTCGAAGACCGCGGCATCGGCTCGATCCTCGTCGCGCGCGATGTCTTTCGCGCCTTCTCGGCCAACGAGATCGCCTTGCTCAAGACCTTCGCCGACCAAGCAGTGATCGCGATCGAGAACGCGCGCCTGTTCAACGAGACGCAGGAAGCGCTCGAGCAGCAGACGGCGACGGCCGAGGTCCTAAGCGTGATCAGCGGCTCGATCGCCGACAGCGTGCCGGTGTTCGAGAAGATTCTCGAGCGCTGCGCGCACCTGTTCTCGAGCTCGGAGCAGGGCGTGCTGCTCCTCGGCGAGGATCAGACGGTGCATCTCGCGGCGCACCGCGGGTCGGCGCGCGATCGGCTCGCGCCCCTCTTCCCCTCGACCCAGCCTCCGGATTTGGCGACATCGATCTTCAGCGGCCGCGTCCTGCACTACAAGGACGTCCTCGCCGACGCCGACGTGCCGACGGGGATCCGCAACATCGCCCTGCGCATCGACATCGGCACTTACTCGCAGATGTTCGCGCCGATGGTCTGGGAAGGGCGCGCCATCGGCACACTCTATGTCACGCGCCAACCGCCGACCGGCTTCACCGACAAGGAGATCGGACTGCTGCGCACGTTCGCCGACCAGGCGGTGATCGCGATCCAGAACGCACGCCTCTTCAACGAGACGCGCGAAGCCTTGCACAAGGTCGAACAGCGCACGGCAGAGGTCACCGAAGCGCTCGACTACCAGACCGCGATCAGCGATGTGTTGCGCGTCATCAGCCAGTCGCCGACCGACGTCTCTCCGGTCTTCGAGGCCATCCTGGCAAGCGCATCGCGGCTGTTCGGCAGCCCGTTGTCGGCGGTCTTCCGCTACGACGGCCGGCTCGTGCACATCGCGGCGACGCGCAACTGGCCCGAGGCTGCGATCGCCGACGCGAGCCGCTTCTATCCCGCGCCGCCGAACCCCAAGATGCTGAGCGGCCGCGTCATCCTCTCCGGAAGCGTGCAAAGCGAAGAGGACGCGCTCACCGACCCGCAATACGACAGGCAAGCAGCTGGGCTCGGCCACTGGCGTCGCATGATCGGCGCGCCGCTGTTGCGCGACGGCCAGCCAATCGGCGCGATCATCGTCGCCTGGCAGGACCCCGGCAAGACGCCGACGCGCCAGGCCGATCTGCTGAAGACCTTCGCCGACCAGGCCGTGATAGCGATCGAGAATGTTCGTCTCCTCAGCGAGACCACCGAAGCTCTCGAGCAGCAGACCGCGACCGCCGAGGTGCTGCAGGTGATCAGCAGCTCGGTCGCCGACACTCAGCCGGTGTTCGACAAGATCCTCGATAGCTGCGAACGACTGTTCAACAGCACGGGCCTGGGCATTTATGGGATGACTGACGACGGAACGCTGCGAATCGCTGCATCCCGCACGAAGACGGCAAAATCGGCCGAGATTCTGAAGGTCGCCGCCGAGCAACCCGCGCAGCTGGGGACGCGCTCGCCGGGCGGCACTCAACGCCACCTGCTTCTTCGCGCGATTCGGGAGTGCCGTATGCTGCACTACGACAACGTGCTCGGCGCTGCCGAGTCTTTTGACAATGCGCCGAGCAGCCGAGATCCCTGGATCGACGGTTCGCCCGTGGTATTGCGACACGCGGTCGACGGCATCGCCGACTACTCGATCGTCATTGCGCCGATGCTCCGTGCCGGCCATACGCAGGGTCGCGGCGCACTGCTCGTATGTCGCGATCCCGCGCAGTCGTTCACTGCTCGCGAGCTCGAGCTGATCGGAACGTTCGCCGACCAGGCGGCGATCGCGATCCAGAACGCGCGCCTTTTCAACGAAACCAAGGAAGCGCTCGAGCAGCAGACGGCGACCGCCGAGGTGCTGCAGGTCATCAGCAGCTCGGTCGCCGACACGGCGCCGGTCTTCGACAAGATCCTCGACAGCTGCGAGCGGCTGTTCGCGGCGAGCGGCCTCGGCATCTACCTGATCGATGCGTCGGGGATGCTGCAGATGGGTGGCTTTCGCGGCAAAACCCTCGGCCTGAGCGAATCGGCGCACGCTGCTGCTGCCGCCTCCTTCCCACGCCCGCTCGCCGACACGGCAACCGAGCTGGCGATCCGCGAGCGTCGCGTCGTTCACTACCCGGACGTGCTCGCCGACCCGGACGTGCCGCTGTCGCTCAGGCGTATCGCCACGGCGACACACAATTTCTCCATCGCCTTCGCGCCGATGCTTTGGGAAGGCCGCGGCGTCGGCGCGATCCAGGTCTCGCGCGATCCGCCTGCGCCGTTCAGCGACAAGGAGCTGACGCTGCTCAAAACTTTCGCCGACCAGGCGGTGATCGCGATCCAGAACTCGCGCCTGTTCAACGAGATCCAGGCCAAGAGCCGCGAGCTCGAGATGGCCAACAAGCACAAGTCGGAGTTCCTCGCCAACATGTCGCACGAGCTGCGCACGCCGCTCAACGCGATCATCGGCTTCTCCGAGGTGCTGAGCGAGAAGATGTTCGGCGAGGTCAACGACAAGCAGCTCGAGTACCTGCTCGACATCCACACCTCGGGGCACCACCTGCTCTCGCTCATCAACGACATCCTCGACCTGTCGAAGATCGAGGCCGGCCGGATGGAACTCGACCTGGCGACGACGAGCCTGCCGATGCTGCTCGACAATTGCACGACGCTGGTGCGCGAGCGCGCCAACCGGCAAGGCCTGGTGCTCGCGCTCGAGGTCGAGGACGGCCTCGGCGACTGGGTCGCCGACATCAGGAAGCTGAAGCAGGTGGTGATCAACCTGCTCTCCAACGCCGTCAAGTTCACTCCCGCCGGCGGCCGCGTCACGCTACGCGCACGCCGGCTCGAGCACGCCGTAGAGATCGCCGTCGTCGACACCGGCGTCGGTATCGCCGTCGACCAGCAAGCGCTCGTCTTCGAGGAGTTTCGCCAGGCTGGCGGCGACTACCTGCGCAAGTCCGAAGGCACCGGCCTCGGCCTTTCGCTCGCCAAGCGATTCGTCGAGCTGCACGGCGGGTCGATGCGGGTCGAAAGCGCGCCGGGCCACGGCTCGACGTTCGCCTTCGTCCTGCCCGAACGCGTGCTGGAGGCGGTGTGACGAGGCCGGCGCATCGGGCACCGGCGACGTCGCGTCGCGAGTGGCTCGGACGCGTCGGCACGGTGTTCGCGGGCGGGCTCATCGGCCGTGCGGCGCGGGCGACCGACGCCGGGCTGCCGATCGTTGGCTTCCTGGGCACCACGGCGCCGGCGCCGGGACACATCGCTCCTTTCCTGGAAGGTCTTGCCGAGTCGGGATTCATCGACGGGCGAACTATCGCGATCCAGTTTCGCTGGGCCGAGAACCAGCCCGAGCGGCTGCCGAGGCTCGCCGCCGAGCTCGTCGCCGCGCGTCCCGCCGTCATCGTCACCATTGGCGGCACGTTGCCGGCGCGCGCGGCGCAAGCGGCGACGCGCAGCGTGCCGATCGTCTTCGAGGTCGGTGCCGATCCGGTCCGGGCCGGCCTCGTCGCCAGCCTCGCCCGGCCGGGGGGGAACTCGACCGGCGTCCACATGCTGACCAGCTCGCTGAACGCGAAGCGCCTGCAGTACCTGCACGAGATGGTGCCGCGCGCGAAGTCGCTGGCGCTGGTGATGAATCCGGCCGGTCCGGCCGCCGCGTCAATCGAGGCCGAGGTGCGTGCCGGGCCGATCAGAAGGGCCTTCGGCTGGTCGTCTTCCGGGCCGGCAGCGCGGCGCAGATCGAAGCGGCGCTCGAGGGCGTCGCCCCGAGCGGCAGCGGCGCCGTCGTCGTCGCGAACGACCCGTTCTTCAACAGCCGGCGCGAGCAGATCGTCGCGGCGACGCTGCGCCATGCGCTGCCGGCGGTCTTCGAGTGGCGCGCCTTCGCGGTCGAGGGCGGCCTGATGAGCTACGGCAGCGACTTCGCCGATGTGCATCGCCAGCTCGGGCGCTACACGGCGCGCATTCTCAAGGGGGCGGTCCCGGGCGAGTTGCCGATCGCCCAGCCTGACCGCTTCGAGCTGGTGATCAACCGCCGCACCGCGGAGCGGCTCGGCCTGCAGATCCCGCAGAGCCTGTTGCTGCGCGCCGAGGTCCTCGAATGAGGGGCGCCGTGGCGCTGCGCCCGCTCGCGATGGGGCGCGGGCGAGCCTGTTCTATTCTTGCCGCCGCAACATGAGGGCCGCGCGATGAAAACGATCCTGATCGTCGAGGACAACGAGAAGAACATGAAGCTGGTGCGCGACATCCTGCGCCACAACGGCTATGCGACCCTCGAGGCGACGACCGGGGGCGAAGGCGTCCGACTGGCGACGGCCGAGGCGCCGGACCTGGTGCTGATGGACATCCAGCTGCCTGACATCGACGGCATCGAAGCGTTGCGCCTCATTCGCACGAACGCCGCGCTCGACGCGGTCCCTGTGATCGCGGTGTCGGCGTCGGTGATGCCCGACGACCAGCAGAAGATCGTCACCTCCGGCTTCGACGCCTTCGTCACCAAGCCGATCAA
>JBDSLQ010000258.1:0-2876 GCA_039916285.1 Caldimonas sp. | reverse complement strand
GAAGCTGCGAGCCGCCGGGCAGACGACCATGAAGTCCTGGATGTCGACGCGCCGGCCGGCGTGCGCGCCGCCGCCGAAGATCTGGATCTGCGGCATTGGCATCTGCGTCGCGTCGGCGCCGCCGAGGTATTCGTGCAGCGGCACGCGCCGCGCCGCAGCGGCCGCATGGGCGGCGGCCATCGAGACCGCGAGCGTCGCGTTGGCGCCGAGGCGGGACTTGGTCGGCGTGCCGTCGAGATCGATCAGGCGTGCGTCGAGGGCCGCCTGGTCGTCGGCGGCGAGGCCCACGATCGCGCCCGCGATCTCGCCCTCGACGTGGGCGACGGCCTGCATCACGTCGAGGCCGCCGAAACGCGCGCCGCCGTCGCGCAGCTCGAGGGCTTCGCGCGTTCCCTTCGATGCGCCGGCCGGGACGATGGCGCGGCCGATCGCGCCGCCGGCGAGGGCGATCTCGGCCTCGACGGTCGGCCGGCCGCGGCTGTCCCAGACGCGGCGGGCGCGGACGCTGCGGATTCGGCTGCCGGCGTCGGGCGCGGCGGACGCGCGCTCGCGGCGATCGCCGTCCGTACTCATCGCGTCACCCAGCCGTGACGCCACGCCGCGGCGACATCGGCCAGACGCGCGACCGGCCGGCGGATCAGGGCGCCGGCGACGCGCCGCACCAGCTCGCGATCGGCGTCAGCGTCGATGTACTCGACCGGCGACTTGCCGTCGACCCGTGCGAGCAGCAATCCCGGCAGCAGCGCCGCGGCACGGCGCTCGATCGCCTCGCGCGGCTCCCAGTCGACGGCATCGAGATAGGCCACGGCGAGCGCCTCGAAGGACGCGAGGAACGCCGGCGCCGCCCCCGGCGTCCAGAGGCATTTCAGCAGCAGGTGATTGAGGCAGAACGCGAGGTCGAATGCCGGCTCGCCCCACCACGCGCACTCGGCGTCGAGCAGCACCGGGCCGTGCGGGCCGATGACGATGTTCTTCGGGCTGACGTCGCCGTGGACGAGCGCGCGCCGGGTCGCCGCGGTCGACGCGACCAGTCGCTCCAGCGCCGGCGCGAGATCGGGATGGCGCCGCGCCGTCGCCAGCAGATAGGGCTCGAGGCGGATCGCGAAGAAGATGGCGTCGCTGTCGAACCGCGCCGCCAGCTCGGGCCGGGCCGCCGAGTAGGCATGGATGCGGCCGAGCGTCGCGCCGACGGCGGCCGCGGTCGCGAGGTCGGCGTCGCCGTCGCGCAGCATCTCTTTCCAGAGGCGATGCTGGTCGGGCTCCAGCCAGGTCATGACGACGACGCCGAGCGTTTCATGCTGGCCGAGCAGGCGCGGCGCGCACCCGGGTTGCGCCGCGTTCGCGACCTCGAGCCAGCGCGCCTCGTAGCGATTGCGCTCGACCGGCGCACGCCAGTCGGCGGCGACGCGCAGCTGGGCGAGGGCGCGCTTGGCGCACACCGCGCCCCGCCCGGTGTCGATGCGCCAGATGTCGGAAGAAACGCCGCCGGCAAGCGGCGCGCCGACGAGACGCTCGCCCTCGCCCGCCAGGCCGATCTCGACCAGCGCCTGCGCGAATGCCGGCGGCACGTCGACGGGATCGGGGCGCGGGGCCCGGGCAAGGTCCATCGTCGTTCAGCCGACGCTGCGCGCCGACTCGACCAGCTTGACCAGCGCGTGCAGCGCCTGATTGGCCGGCGTGGCGATGCCGAGCGCCTGGCCACGGCGCGCGACGAAGCCGTTCAGGTGATCGATCTCGCTCGGCTTGGCGCGAGCCATGTCCTGCGCCGTCGACGAGAGCTGCGCCGGCATCGCGCCGGCGATCCGGCGCATCGCCTCGAGGGCGGGCTGCAGCGGCAGGTCGACGCCTTCCGCATCGGCGAGGGCGACGACCTCGCGCACGACCGCTTCCTGCAGCGCGCGCACCTCGGCGAGCGCGGCGAGCTTGCCGTAGCTCGCCTGCGCCAGGCCCGAGATCGCGTTGTAGGCGCAATTGACCATCAGCTTGGACCACAGCTCGGCCATCACGTCGGCGGAGATGCGCACCGGCACCTGCGCGCTCGCGAACAGGTCGACCAGCGCCTGCAGGCGCGGCGCGAAGCCGGCGTCGTTCGCCGCCCTGGCGCCGAGCGGGCCGATGACGAGATCGCCGCGGCCGTGGTGCGCGATCACGCCGGGCTCGGGCATCGCCGTGGCGACATAGACGACGGCGGGAACGACGGTCTGGCGCACCTCGCGCGCGATCGTCGCCGCGTTCTCGACGCCGTTCTGCAGGCTGAGCACGAGCGCGCCTTCGTCGAGATGCGGCGCCATCTCGCGCGCGACCTTCTCGGTGTCGGTCGACTTGACGCAGAAGAGGACGAGGTCGGCGCCGCGCACCGCGGCGATGTCGGTGCTCGCCGCCGTGCGGATCGCCTCGACGCGCCCCCCCATCCGCAGGCGCAGGCCCTCGCGCTCGATCGCCGCCACCTGCGCGGCCCGTGCGATGAGCGTGACCGGGTGGCCGGCACGTGCCAGCATCGCGCCGAAGAAGCCGCCGACGGCGCCGGCGCCGACGACGGCTGTGGAGCGGAAGGGCGGGGTCATGGGCGAGCTCCTCGCACGGGGAGGGCCCATTGTCCCGCGCCCAGGGCCTTGCGTTGACCCGGCAGCCGTCTGTCTCGATACTCGGAGAGGCCTGGCCCGAGCAACCGCAACCCGAGGACGACAAGATGCGCATCCGTTTCTGGGGCACGCGCGGCTCGATCCCCAAGCCCGGGCCCGACACCCTCCGCTACGGCGGCAACACCTCCTGCGTCGAGGTGCGCAGCGCGAGCGGCGCGCTGATCCTGCTCGATTGCGGCACCGGCGCGCACGGCTTCGGCCAGGCGCTCCTCGCGGAGACCGGCGGGCCGCGGC
>JBDSLQ010000257.1:0-6443 GCA_039916285.1 Caldimonas sp. | reverse complement strand
CAGCCGCGCCGCCGCGGCGAGCTGATAGCGTCGCTCGAGGTCGGCGAGCTGCGCCGGGCTGTTGACGCCGAGCACCTCGGTCTCGCCGCCGGCGCCGACGCCGACGACCGCGACGCCCTCGGCGACTGCGCTCTTGACGACATCGGTCAGGTAATACTCGCCGGCGGCGTTGTCGTTGCGCAGCGCCGCCAGCCAGCGCTTGAGCGATCGCGTCGGCGCTGCCATCACGCCGGTGTAGATCTCGCGGACCGCGCGCTGCTCGGCCGAGGCGTCCTTCTCCTCGACGATCGCGACGATCGCCGTCGCGCCGTCCTTCGTTGCCGAGCGGACGATGCGGCCGTAGCCGCGCGGCTCGGCGAGCTCGACCGTGAGCAGGGCCAGGCGTTGCGACCCGGCGGCGGCGACGAGGCGCTGCAGCGTCTCGGTCTCGATCAGCGGCACGTCGCCATTGAGGACGAGGGTCGTTCCGTCGTCGTCGAGGAGGGGCGCCGCCTGCTGCAGGGCGTGGCCGGTGCCGAGCTGCGGCTGCTGGCGCACGAACGCCAGGCCGGGCGCCTGCACGCTCCGTTCGACCTCGTCTGCGCCGTGGCCGGTGACGACGATGGTTCGGGTTGCCCCCAAGCCGACAGCGGCACCGAGAACATGTTGCAATAAATGGCGGCCGCCGAGGATGTGCAGAACCTTCGGTCGCGCCGACCGCATCCGCGTACCCTGACCCGCTGCCATGACCACGACGTTCAACACCATGCCGACATCCGCGTTGCACCGGCCCTTCGTCCGGCGCTCGATTATCGCGGCGCTGGCGACGGCCCTCGTCGTCGCGCTGCCGGGCTGCAGCCTGATCAAGCTGGGCTACGGCCAGGCGAGCTCGCTCGGTTATCGCTGGCTCGACCGCTACGTCGATTTCGACAACGAGCAATCGCTGAAGGTGCGTGCCGCGCTCGACGACGCGCTCGCCTGGCACCGGCGCACGCAGCTGCCCGACTATGTGCAACTGCTGTCACGCGCCGAGACCGAGATCGCGGCCGACTCGACCCCCGAGCGCATGTGCGCCTGGGCCGGCGAGATCCGGACCCGGATCGAGCCGGTGCTGCAGCAGCTCGCGCCGACGATCGCCGAGGTCGTCCTGACCCTGTCTCCGGCGCAGCTGGCGCAGATCGAGAAGCGCTTCGGCGAGACCAACGAAGAGTATCGCGACGATCATCTCCAGAAGAACCCGCAGCGCCGTCACAAGGCCGAGCTGAAGCGCGAGGTCGAGCGTGCCGAGACGCTGTACGGCCGCCTCGACCCGGTGCAGCGGGACCTGGTCGCGCAATCGGTCAGCACGTCGCCGTACAACGCCGAGGCCGCCTACGCGGAACGCAAGGAGCGCCAGAACGACGTGCTCGCGCTGGTGCGCCGTCTTCGCGAGAACAGCGCCGGCCGTGACGACGCCATGGTCCAGGTGCGCGCCTACCTGAGCGTCGTCGATCGCTCGCCGCGCGAAGGCCATCGCCGCTACGTCGAGCGCCTGACGGCGCACCGCTGCGCTCTGGCAAGCGCCTTGCAGAACAGCGCCAGCAGCGTGCAGCGGCGCGAGGCCGCGAGGAAGCTGGCCGGCTATCGCGCCGACTTCCGCGCCCTGATGGGCGACGCCGCGAGCTGAGGCTGGGGTCGCGGGGCGCCGCGACTCAGCGCGGCGGCACGACCGTGATGCGGTGCGGGTTGGTCGTGCTGCCGGCCGGGAAGTCCTTCATCGCGGCGACGAACAGCGCCGGCAGCACCGTGGTCAGCCCGGTCGTCGGTCCCTGGCTCTCGGCGCGTGCTTCGTAGAGCGGCTCGCCGGAACGCTTGTCGCGGATCAGGACGGCGGCTTCGCGTTCGTAGTACGTGGAATCGAAATGCGTATCCCAGTAGCCACGGCGAAACCCCGGGCCCCAGTACGGCCGGCCATGGCGGCCGTAGACGAACGGCCGGTGCCAGATGCCGCGCCCGCCATACCAGAACGGGTCGTCGAAGGGCGAGCGGTCGGTCTCGGTGATGCGCGCGCCGAGCTGCACCGTGACGTCAGGCTGGCCGCCTTCCGGCGCGGCGACGAAGCCGGCGCCTTCGATCGCGCGCCGCGCCGCATCCTCGAGCATCTGCGCCTGCTGCGGATGCGTCTGCTGCGAGGGCAGGCGCTCGAAGGCGTAGGTCGCCGGGCCCCGGCCGGCCGGCCAGCGGCTGAAGCTCGAGACGTCGGCATCGACGTTGTAGAGCGATGCGCAGCCGGTGAGCGCGGCGGCGGCGATCAGGATGGCGATGACCTTCATTCCTTCTCTCCTCGAGGGTCCGGGCCGATCATCGCCGGCGGCGCTGGCAAGTCGTCGTCGAACGCACGGTCGCCGTCGGCGTACGCGACGCCCGTGGGTTGGAGCGCGGCGAACGGAAACAGTTTCCGGTCCATGAGATGCGACGGCACGACGCGTGCCATGGCGTCGAAGATGCGGTCGATCCGGCCCGGATCCTCGCGCTCCCAGGCGCGCAGCATCGCGCCGATGCGGACCCGCTGCAGGTTCTGCTGACTGCCGCACAAGGTGCACGGAATGATCGGGAACTCGCGCTCCTCGGCCCAGCGCGCCAGGTCGCTCTCGGCGACGTAGGCGAGCGGGCGGATGACGACGTGCCGGCCGTCGTCGCTGACGAGCTTGGGCGGCATGCCCTTCAGGCGGCCGCCGAAGAACATGTTCATCAGCAGCGTCTGAACCATGTCGTCGCGATGGTGGCCGAGGGCGATCCTGGTCGCACCCAGCTCGGTGGCGACGCGGTAGAGGACGCCGCGGCGCAGGCGCGAGCAGAGGCTGCACATCGTCTTGCCTTCGGGCACCAGGCGCTTCACGACCGAGTAGGTGTCCTGCTCGACGATCCTGAAGTCGACGCCGAGCCCGGCGAGGTACTCGGGCAGGACGTCGGCCGGAAAGCCCGGCTGCTTCTGGTCGAGGTTGACAGCGACGATCGAGAAGTCGATCGGCGCGCGGGCGCGCAGCTCGATCAGGATGTCGAGCAGCGAATAGCTGTCCTTGCCGCCGGAGACGCAGACCATGACGCGGTCGCCGTTCTCGATCATCGAGAAGTCGGCGATGGCGCGGCCGACCTGGCGGTGCAGGCGCTTCCTCAGCTTGGCGATCTCGACCGGGAGCTTGCGGCGCGGCGCGGCGTCGCGCCCGGTCGCGGCGTCGGCGGCAGTGACGGTGGAAGGCGGGACCACGATTCCTACAATGCGGCGGTGCACGAGGGCTTGGACGACAGCAGTGTATCGGCGGCTCTCGCGCGATTGATCGGCGTGGCCATCGACCGCGCCGGCGGCTGGATTCCTTTCAGCCGGTTCATGGCGCTCGCACTCTACGCGCCGGGCCTCGGCTACTACGCGAGCGGGCGCAAGATCGTCGGCCGCATGCCCGCATCGGGCAGCGATTTCGTGACGGCGCCCGAGCTCTCGCCGCTCTTCGGCCGCGCGCTCGCGCGCCAGCTCGCGCAGGCGCTCGATGCGGGAGGCAGCGGCGACGTCTGGGAGTTCGGCGCCGGCAGCGGCGCGCTCGCCGCCGAGCTGCTGGCGACGCTCGGCGAGCGGGTGCGGCGCTACTCGATCGTCGAGGTGTCGGCGCCGCTGCGCGAGCGCCAGCGCGAGGCGACGCGGGGGTTCGGCGAGCGCGTCCGCTGGCTCGACGTGCTGCCCGAAACGATGAGCGGCGTCGTCGTCGCCAACGAGGTGCTCGATGCCATGCCGGTCGACCTCGTTCATTTCGACGGCACGGCGTGGCGCACACGCGGCGTCGCTCGCGGCGAAGGCGCCGCGTTCGCCTGGGCCGATCGGCCGACCGAGGAGCGACCGCCGGTGGAGACCTTCCCTCCGGGCAGCACGACCGAGCTGCACGCGCACGCGCGCGCCTTCGTCGCCACTCTCGCTGATCGCCTGGAGCGAGGCGCGATCTTTCTCGTCGACTACGGCTTTCCCGAGGCGGAGTACTACCACCCGCAGCGCTCGGGCGGCACGTTGATGTGCCATCGCGCCCACCGAGCCGACACCGATCCGCTGGTCGACGTCGGGTTGAAGGACATCACGACGCACCTCGACTTCACCGCGCTCGCCGTCACCGGCCAGGACGCCGGACTCGACGTCGTCGGCTACACGTCGCAGGGGCGCTTTCTCCTCAACTGCGGTTTCGGCGAGCTGCTCGCCGAGGTCGGCCCGGCGGCGCGCAGCGATGCGCTGAAGCTCGTCCACGAGCACGAGATGGGCGAGATCTTCAAGGTGCTCGCGTTCGCCAAGGGAGCGGCGTTCGCGCCGATCGGCTTCGCCCGCGGCGACCGGCGCAGCCGGCTCTAGCCCAGGCCGGTGGGGTCGGCGAGGACCGAGAGCGCCTGGACGCGCGCATCGTGGATCGCCGCGCCGATGGCCGGGCCGGCGAGGCCGCGCGCCGCAGCAGCCTCGGCGATGGCGGTGGCATCGACCGCCATTACGCGGCGGAGCGCGTCCCACAGCCGGGTGCGCTGCGGATACGGCTTGTCCTCGAGGCCGAGGCGGCCGCGCGCATCGCACTCGCAGGCGAGCAATGCCTCCGCGAACCGATCCGGCCGGCGCAGCGCATCGCAACGTTCGAGCAGGCGCAGGATCGCGGCGGCGCCGAACTCGTCGCTGCGATGGATGTTGCCGTGCTCGCGCGCCACGACGACGGCGAGGGCGCGGCAGGCGTTGTCGACGCGCAGCCGCTCGCTCATCGCCCGCACCAGTTCGACGCTGCGCTCCTCGTGACGCAGGTGACGCGGCAGGATCTCGGCCGGCGTCGTCGCCTTGCCGAGGTCGTGACCGAGGCAGGCGTATCGCACCGGCAGGCTCGCGTCGAGGCGGGCGGACATGTCGAGCACCATCATCAGGTGAACGCCGGTGTCGACCTCCGGGTGGTAGTCGGCGCGCTGCGGCACGCCCCAGAGGCGATCGACCTCGGGCAGCAGGCGCGCGAGCGCGCCCGACGAGCGCAGGACGTCGAACATCCGAGATGGCTTTTCCTCCATCAGGCCGCGTGATATCTCCTGCCAGGCGCGCTCCGGCACCAGCGCATCGACCTCGCCGGCGCGAACCATCTCGGCCATCAGTGCTTCGGTCTCGGCGGCGACGCGAAAGTCTGCGAAGCGCGCCGCGAAACGCGCGAGGCGAAGGATGCGCACCGGGTCCTCGGTGAACGCCGGCGAGACGTGGCGCAACACCTTCTCGGAGAGATCGCGTTGCCCGCGGTGCGGGTCGATCAGCGCACCGTCCTCGTCCTGGGCGATCGCGTTGATCGTGAGGTCCCGGCGCGCCAGGTCTTCCTCGAGCGTCACGCTGCGGTCGGCGTGGAACTCGAAGCCGTGGTAGCCCGGCCCGGTCTTTCGCTCGGTGCGCGCGAGCGCGTGTTCTTCGCGCGTCTCGGGATGGAGGAACACCGGGAAGTCGCGGCCGACGGCGAGATAGCCCTTGGAGCGGAGCTCGTCGGGATCGGCACCGACGACGACCCAGTCGCGATCGCCCACCGCGCGCCCCAGCAGTGCATCGCGAACCGCACCGCCGACGAGATAGCGCTTCATTTGTGTGCCGCTGTTCACGAGTCGTTACCGGGTCAACGATGAACGGTCGCTCGCACCCCATGGCCGCGGGATGCGGTCGCCGGAGCCGGTCCCTAGAGTCGCGTCCCATGCGCTGAACCGGTTCTTCGGCGAAGCACTCACCTCGGGAGTTATAGATGAAATTGAATTCGATCGTCGCGCTGTTGGGACTGACCGCCAGCATCGGTGCACTCGCCGACCCGTTCGCGCCGAACAATCCGGCACCGTCAGTGATCGGCGCACCTTATCCCGGCGAGCAGAGCCTGCAGACGACCGCCGACTCGGCCTTCGGACCCGGCCACATCGACGTCGTCAACGGGCAGAGCTCAGCTGGCCTGTTCACCTCGACGACGCCCAATTTCGCAACCAGCGTGCCGACCTTGATCGCCGAATTCACCGCCAACGCCTCCACGCAGAGCTTCGGCATCTGGTTCGGCACCGACACCAACAACATCGTCAGCTACGACATCCTGCTGGGCGGCGCCGTCGCGCACAACTTCGTGGGCATCGGCATCGACAACGGCTCGCTCGTGATTTCGAGCGGCTTCGACTGCGGCACCAAGTACAACTGCGGCACGTTCAACAACGCGTTGATCAATCCGACCTCGTTCGGCTTCTATTTCAAGCCCACGCCTGCGGGGACGTCGTACTACTCTCTCGACCAGCTCAACGCCGGCCCGCGCCAGGACCGCTTCGTCGCGTTCCAGGACGGCACCACCACCAACTGGCTGTTCGCGTACGAAGACGGCACCGACTTCGACTACAACGACATGGCCGTCAAGGTCGAGTCGATCGCGGTCGCGGTGCCGGAGCCGGAAACGTATGCGCTGATGCTCGCCGGCCTG
>JBDSLQ010000256.1:0-15817 GCA_039916285.1 Caldimonas sp. | reverse complement strand
GGTCGCGCCGATGCAGTGCAGTTCGCCGCGCGCCAGCGCCGGCTTGAGCATGTTGCCGGCGTCGATCGCGCCTTCGGCCTTGCCGGCGCCGACCATGGTGTGAATCTCGTCGATGAAGACGATCGTCTGGCCTTCGTCCTGTGCGACTTCCTTGAGCACGCTCTTCAGCCGCTCCTCGAACTCGCCGCGGTACTTCGCTCCGGCGAGGAGAAGCGCCATGTCGAGAACGAGAACGCGCTTGTCCTTCAGCGAATCGGGCACCTCGCCGGCGACGATGCGCTGCGCCAGGCCCTCGACGATGGCCGTTTTGCCGACGCCGGGCTCGCCGATCAGCACCGGGTTGTTCTTGGTGCGCCGCTGCAGCACCTGGATCGCGCGCCGGATCTCGTCGTCGCGGCCGATCACCGGATCGAGCTCGCCGGAACGGGCGCGATCCGTGAGGTCGAGGGTGTACTTCTTCAGCGCCTCGCGCTGGCCCTCCGCCTCGGCGTTGTCAACCTTGTTGCCGCCACGGACGGCGTCGATCGCCGTCTCGAGCGCCTTTCGCGTTGCGCCGAGCTCCTTCAGCAGCGAGCCTACCGGGGCCTTCGAATCCGCGGCGGCGAGCAGCACCATCTCGCTCGAGATGAACTGGTCGCCACGCTTGTGCGCTTCCTTCTCCGCGCCCTGCAGGAGGGCGCCGAGCTCGCGTCCGGGCTGAACCTGCTCGCCGCCTTGCACTTGCGGCAAGCGCGCGATCGCGTCGTCGAGTGCCGCCTGCAGCTTGGCGACGTTGGCACCGGCGCGGGCCAGCAGCGCCTTCGGGCCGTCGGCCTGGGACAGCATCGCCGTCAGCAGGTGCGCCGGTTCGATGTAGGGGTTGTCGCGCGTCACCGCGAGGCTCTGGGCATCGCCCAGCGCCTCCTGCAACGTCGTCGTGAACTTGTCCGCGCGCATGCCGAGATCCTCCGAGTCGCAGGGAAATGGGGCGTCGACGGCGGCTTTTCAAGACGAGCGCGCCGGCCGCGCGGCCTGGCCCTTTCAGCGGAAGAGCATCGCCTGGGCGAGACGAAAGCCGAGTGCGGCGCAGGCCAGCGCGCCGACCACGTGCGCGATCGTGTGGCCGAGGGCCATCACCACCTGGCCCCGCTGCAGCAGGATCAGCGACTCCGCCGAGAACGCCGAGAACGTCGTGAAGCCGCCGAGCAGCCCGGTGACGACGAGGAGGCGAAGCAGCTCGTGGGGCGAGCGCTCGAGCCAGAACAGAATGGCACCGATGACGAGGCCGCCGACGCAGTTGACGAACAGCGTGCCGAGCGGAAACCCGGCCCAGCGCGCGTTCAGCCAGATGCCGGCCCCCCAGCGCAGCAGCGAGCCGGCGACGGCCCCCGCCGAGACGGCGGCGATCTCAAGCCAGGGCACGCTCAGCGCTCCGCCGGCGCGGCGCCGGGCGAACCCGCCGCGTTGCCGGCGTCAATGCCCCAGCGTGCGAGCGCGCGGTCGTCGGCGACGCGGGCATCGACCCAGCGCGAGGCCCCGCCAGGGCCGGTTTCCTTCTTCCAGAACGGCGCCTGCGTCTTCAGGTAGTCCATCAGGTACTCGCACGCCTGAAAAGCCTCGCCGCGATGCGCCGAGGCGACGGCGACCAGCACGATCTGCGCCGACGGCGCGAGCGCGCCGACGCGGTGGACGACGCGCGCCGCGCGGATGTCGAAGCGCCGCATCGCCTCGTCGATCATCGCCTCGATCGACGCTTCGGTCATCCCCG
Organism: Caldimonas sp.; assembly: GCA_039916285.1. Classification (GTDB taxonomy): domain Bacteria; phylum Pseudomonadota; class Gammaproteobacteria; order Burkholderiales; family Burkholderiaceae_C; genus Schlegelella_A. The sequence continues at coordinate 14,070 of JBDSLQ010000256.1, read as the reverse complement.
GATAGTGCTCGAGCTCGAGCGACTGCACGGACGCGCCATCGTTGCGATCGCGAACCGTGCCGATGAAGGCGGCGACCGCGCCGACGCCGCCGTCGCCTGAGCGCAGCGCCGCGATCTCTGCGCCGGCATCGAAGTCGTCGGGGCCGATCGATACGCGCGGTGCAGTCATGGCCACGCCTTTCTCAGCCGCCGGTGAGTGGCGGAAAGAAGCCCACTTCGTCACCTTCGACGAGCAGCGTGCTCTCCGGGCTGAGGACGCGGTTCCTGGCGCTGCGCAAAACGCGGCCGCGTCCCAGGGCTTCGGCATGCGGGCCGCCGCGCGCGACCAGGGCGTCGCGCAGGGCGGCGATGTCGGCGCCCGTGCCGATGTCGGCGCCCTCGCCGGGGCCGAGCGCCTCGCGCACGGATGCGAAGTAGCGCACCGCGATCTTCATCGGAGCAGGTCGGCGAGCGACAGGTAGCGCACCGTGTCGCCGGCCTCGATCGCATGGGCGGGCGGGTTGTCGACCAGGCCGTCTGCCCAGATCGTGGAGGTCAGCACCGCCGAGCCCTGGTGGCCGAACAGATCGAGCCCGCCGGTGTCGTTGCGGCGAACGCGCAGGAACTCGCGCCGGCGGTCGGGTCGGGGCCAGGCGAAGTCGGCGCGCATCGCGAGCGGCCGCGGCGCCAGCTCGATCGCGCCCTGCAAGCGCAAAAGCACCGGCCGGACCGCGAGCAGGAAGGTGACGAACGACGACACCGGATTGCCCGGCAGGCCGATGAACCACGCCGACGAGCCATCGGCCCGGAAGACCTCGCCGAAGGCGAGCGGCTTGCCCGGCTTCATCGCGATCTGCCAGAGGTCGAGCCGGCCTTCCTTCTCGAGCGCCGGCCGCAGGTGATCTTCCTCGCCGACCGAGACGCCGCCGCAGGTCACGATCAGGTCGTTCTTCTCCGCGGCCTGCCTGAGCGCGGCGCGGGTGGCGTCGAGCCGGTCCGGAACGATGCCGAGGTCGTCGTGAGCGCCGCCGAGCGATTCGATCAGGCCGCGCAGGGTGAAGCGGTTCGAGTTGTAGATGGCGCCCGCCTTGAGCGTCTCGCCCGGCATCGCCAGCTCGTCGCCGGTCGAGAACAGGCCAACGCGCGGCCGGCGTGCGACCTGCAACGTCGCTGCGCCGACCGACGCCGCCATTCCCAGCGCCTGCGGCGAAAGCCGCACTCCCGCGCCGAGGACGCGCGCGCCGCGCTCGACGTCTTCACCGCGACGACGAATCGCCTGGCCGGCACGAACGGCGGCATCGACGCGAACGCCGCCGTCGACGACGCTGCACAGCTCCTGCATGACGACGGCGTCGGCGCCTGGCGGAATCTGCGCGCCGGTGAAGATGCGGGCCGCGCTGCCAGGCGCGAGCGCCGCGCCGACGCTGCCGGCGGCGATGCGCTGGCTGACCGGCAACACCGTGCCCGGCGCAGCGACGTCGCCGGCGCGAAGCGCATAGCCGTCCATCTCGCTGTTGTCGGCGGGCGGGACGTCGATCTGCGAGCGCACGTCTGCGGCGAGGAATCGTCCGAGCGCGTCGAAGGTCGACAGCGTCTCGGCACGGTCGGCGGCGGGCGCGGCGACGCGGGCGAGGATTCGCCCGATCGCGTCATCGAGCGCGAGCAGCGGCGGCCGGGGCGGCGAAGGCTTTTCGTTCATCGCCCGTCATTTTCGGCCATGAACGCCTTCAGTCGCACGGCGTCGACCGCCATCGTCGTGAAGCGACGCGGCAATGCCTCGAGGCCTTCGAGCGCGGCCGGCCGCGGCGCGTCGCTGCCGATCGCCTCGCGAACCGTGTCGTTGAACTTCGCCGGCAGCGCGGTCTCGAGGACGATCACCGAGGTCACCCCCTGGGCGTGGTCCCGCGCCACCTTCAGCGCGTCGGCGGTGTGCGGGTCGATGATCTCGCCGAAACGCCGGTGCACGTCGGCGATCGTCGCCAGTCGGTCGGCCGAGGTGCTGCGGCCGCTGACGAAGCCGAAGCCGCCGATGCGGGCGCGCTCGCTTGCATCGAGCGCGAAAACGCGGCGCGTCTCGACCTGAGCGAAGAGCGTCCGCGTTCGCGCCGCGTCGCGGCCGAGCGCGTCGAAGACGAAGCGCTCGAAGTTCGACGCCTTCGAGATGTCCATCGACGGGCTCGACGTCTCATGGGTTTCGGCGGCGCTGCGCACGCGATACACGCCAGTGCGGAAGAACTCGTCGAGAACGTCGTTCTCGTTGGTCGCCAGCAGGAGGCGCCGGATCGGCAAGCCCATGCTGCGTGCGACGTGGCCGGCGCAGATGTTGCCGAAGTTGCCGGTCGGCACGGCAAAATCGACCTGCTCGTCGTCCCGCTCCGTCGCCTGGAAGAAGCCGGCAAAGTAGTAGACGACCTGCGCCAGCAGTCGCGCCCAGTTGATCGAGTTGACCGTGCCGATCGAGTGCGCACGCTTGAAGTCGAGGTCGGCCGAGACCGCCTTGACGAGGTCCTGGCAATCGTCGAACACGCCCTCGATCGCGATGTTGTGGATGTTGGCGTCCTGCAGGCTGAACATCTGCGCCTGCTGGAACGGGCTCATGCGGCCGAGCGGCGAGAGCATGAAGACCTCGATGCCGTGCTTGCCCTTCAGAGCATGCTCGGCGGCGCTGCCGGTGTCGCCCGAGGTCGCGCCGAGAACGTTGAGCGTTCGCCGGCGCCGCGCCAACTCGTACTCGAAGGCATGGCCGAGGAACTGCATCGCCACGTCCTTGAACGCCAGCGTCGGCCCGTTCGAGAGGCCGAGGACGAAGACGCCAGGCTCGAGGGCGCGCAGCGGCACGATCCGCGCATCGCCGCCGAAGACCTCGGCGCGGTAGCTCTTCGCGGCGAGCGCGCGCAGGTCGGCGGGCGGGATGTCATCGATGAAGAGCGACATCACCGCGAAGGCGAGGTCGGGATACGACAGCCGGCGCCAGGCGGCGAGCGTGGCGGCGTCGACCCGCGGATAGCGCTCGGGCACGTAAAGCCCGCCGTCGGGAGCAAGACCCTCGAGCAGGATCCCAGCGAAGCCGCGATCCGCCGCCTCGCCCCGCGTGCTGACGTATCGCATTAGTGCACCCTGGGCGCTGCGCGCCGTCCCGCCGAGCGGGAGGAGCCCACCTTCGGGCGGCCGCGCGGAGGGCTCACGCCAGGTCTTCCTTGCGGATGCGGACGATCTTCGCGAGCACCGTCGGCAGCGCCTGCATCTTGGCGATCGCCCCCGTCATCCGGCCCTCGACGGTGTCGTGGGTCAGGATGATGACGTCGGTGCGCGCCTCGCCGGCGCCGGCGGAGCCAGGCCGCTGCAGCAGCGCGTCGATCGAGATGCCGCCCTCGGCGAGGATGCCGGTGATGCGCGCCAGCACGCCGGTCTCGTCGGCGACCTGCAGGCGAAGATAGAACGCAGTGACGACGTCGTCGATCGGCAGCACGCCCAGGTCCTGCATGGCAGCCGGCTGGAACGCCAGGTGCGGAACGCGATGATCGGGATCGGCGGTGGCGAGGCGGGCGATGTCGACCAAGTCGGCGATCACCGCCGACGCGGTCGGCTCGGCACCAGCGCCCTTGCCGTAGTACAGCGTCGTGCCGACGGCATCGCCCTGCACCATCACCGCGTTCATCGCGCCTTCGACGTTGGCGATCAGGCGCCGCGACGGCACGAGCGTCGGATGAACGCGCAGCTCGATGCCGGAAGGGGCCTTCTTCGTGATGGCGAGCAGCTTGATCCGGTAACCGAGCTGCTCGGCGTAGGCGATGTCGGCCGCCTGCAGGTCGACGATGCCCTCGACATAGGCCTTGGCGAACTGCACCGGCACGCCGAATGCGATCGCGCTGACGATCGTCGCCTTGTGCGCCGCGTCGACGCCGGTGATGTCGAAGGTCGGGTCGGCCTCGGCGTAGCCCAGCCGCTGCGCGTCGGCGAGCGCGGTCGCGAAGTCGATCCGCTTCTCGCGCATCTCGGAGAGGATGAAGTTGGTCGTGCCGTTGATGATCCCCGCGATCCACTCGATGCGGTTGGCGGTAAGGCCCTCGCGCAGCGCCTTGATGATCGGAATGCCGCCGGCAACCGCCGCCTCGAAGGCGACGACAACGCCCTTCTCGCGCGCCGCCGCGAAGATCTCGGTGCCGTGCACCGCCAGCAGCGCCTTGTTGGCGGTGACGACGTGCTTGCCGGCGGCTATCGATTCGAGGACGAGCGTGCGGGCAATGCCGGTGCCGCCGATCAGCTCGATCACCGCGTCGATCTCGGGCCGGGCGATCAGCGCGCGCGCGTCGGTGCCGACCTCGGCAGCATCGCCGGCGACGCGGCGCGCGCGCGCGAGGTCGACGTCGACGACGTGAGCAATTCGGATCTCTCGGCCGGCGCGGCGCCGGATCTCCTCCTGATTGCGCTGCAGGACAGCGAACGTTCCGCTGCCGACCACGCCGGCACCGAGCAGGCCGACCTGGAACGGCGTCATCGCGACGCCACCAGCGCCGGTCTCTTGCCTGTCGCGTTGCGCGCCCGGTAGTGCTCGAGAAACGTGGCGATGCGGCCCATCGCCTCGGTCAGGTCGTCGGAGTTGGGCAGGAAGACGACGCGCAGGTGATCGGGTTGCGGCCAGTTGAAGCCCGTCCCCTGGACGATGAGCACCTTCTGCTCGGCGAGCAGCTCGTAGGCGAACCGCTGGTCGTCCTCGATCGGGTAGAGCTCGGGATCGAGCCTCGGGAACATGTAGAGCGCCGCCTTCGGCTTGACGCAGCTGACGCCGGGGATCGCCGTCAGCAGCTGGTGCGCAAGATCGCGCTGGCGCGCAAGGCGCCCGCCCGGCGCGACCAGGTCGTCGATGCTCTGATAGCCGCCGAGGGCGGTCTGGATCGCGAGCTGCCCTGGGGTGTTCGAGCACAGGCGCATCGACGCCAGCATGCCGAGGCCCTCGATGTAGTCGACGGCGTGGCGCTTCTCGCCCGAGACGACCATCCAGCCGGCGCGGTAGCCGCAGGAGCGATAGTTCTTCGACAGGCCGTTGAAGGTGAGGAAGAGCACGTCGTCGGCGAGCGAGGCGATCGACGTGTGCGTATGGCCGTCGTAGAGCGTCTTGTCGTAGATCTCGTCGGCGAAGACGATCAGGCCGTGGCGGCGCGCCAGCTCGACGATCCTCGCGAGCAACTCGTCGGGATAGAGCGCGCCGGTCGGGTTGTTCGGGTTGATGACGACGATGGCGCGCGTGCGCGCCGTGATCTTCGCGGCCATGTCGTCGAGGTCGGGCAGCCAGTCGTTCGCCTCGTCGCAGAGGTAGTGAACCGGCGTTCCGCCGGAGAGCGCCACCGACGCCGTCCACAGCGGATAGTCGGGCGCCGGGATGAGCACCTGGTCGCCGTCGTTGAGCAAGGCGTTCATGCTCATGGTGATCAGCTCCGACGCGCCATTGCCGAGGAAGACATCGTCGACGGTCACGCCCTTGACGTGCTTTTGCTGGCTGTAATGAACGATCGCCTTGCGCGGCGCGAACAGGCCCTTGGAATCGGTGTAGCCAGCCGCGTTGGGCAGGTTCCTGATCATGTCCTGGACGATCTCGTCCGGCGGCTCGAGCCCGAACGCGGCGATGTTGCCGATGTTGAGCTTGATGATGTGCTGGCCCTCCTCCTCCATCTGGCGCGCCTTCTCGAGGACGGGACCGCGGATGTCGTAGCAGACGTTGGCGAGCTTGCTCGACTTGTGAAGAGGCTGCACGGGGAGGCTCCGGCGATGAAAAAGGGCCCGAAGGCAGCCCGACATTTGACCACAGGGGTCTCGGTTTCCGCGTTGCGTCAGGGCGTGCGGGCAGCGCGAACGGCGGCTCCGATAATCACTTCATGAAAATGCGCGCCGACCGCATCCTGGGCCAGAACGCCATTGCCCGCCACGGACCCGACGGCATCGCCGTGAACGGCGTCGAGCACACGCGCAGCGTCGTTGTTCCCTGGCGCGGCGAGGTCACGCCGTGGCGCGCCGAGTCGTTCGACTCGCTCTCGACCGACGACTTCTCGCGCATCGCGGCGCTCGCCCCGGAGCTGGTCATCTTCGGCAGCGGCACGCGCCTTCGCTTCCCGGCGCCGGCATTGCTGCGGCCGCTGATCGACGCCGGCATCGGCGTCGAGACGATGGACACTGCGGCGGCGTGCCGCACCTACAACGTGCTTCTCGCCGAAGGCCGCTTGGTCGTCGCCGCGCTGCTTTTCACCCCCGGCGCCGCTGCAGTTCGCTGACGGGCGCAGGGGTCGGCGCAGCAAGGGCGAGCCCTATAATCACGGGTTAAGCCCCGCGACGGGGTCACCTGGTTTCGGCCCGCCGCCTGGGCTTAGCGACAAGAGCTTCATGACGCCTGCAATCAATAAACCGGTCCCGGAATTTGAAGCGCTCGCAACAGGAGGGGTGAAGTTCACACCGCAGGCCTACGCCGGCAAGATCGTCGTCCTGTACTTCTATCCCAAAGACAACACGCCCGGCTGCACCACCGAGGCGATGCAGTTCCGCGATCACTACAAGGAATTCATCAAGGCGGGCGCGGTGCTGTTCGGCGTTTCGCGCGACAACATGGCGTCGCACGACCGCTTCAAGCAGAACCTCGAACTGCCCTTCGAGCTGATCGCCGACACCGAAGAGAAGCTCTGCCACATGTTCGGCGTCGTCAAGAACAAGATCATGTACGGCAAGAAGGTGAAGGGCATCGAGCGAAGCACCTTCCTGATCGACGGCACCGGCATGCTGCGCGCGGAATGGCGCGGCTTGACGGTCGCCGGCCATGTCGAGGAAGTCCTGAAGGCTGTCAAGGCCATCAAGAAGACCGGCTGAGCCAGGCCGTCATTCCGAGCGGAGCGCAGGGTCCAAGATCCTTGCCTGCGTTCAGGACGACGGTGGCTCTCCCTCGCTGCCTATCGCCGCTTCCGAGACCCCAATGCCCCTGCCCAAGCCTCCGGCCAAGCGTGCCGACTTCCTGAGCCGCGCCGACTTCGAATCGCAGGCGGCGCACCGCCCGGCACGTCGCGGCGGCCGTGCCGAGCCCGGGGACGAGCCGGTCGCGCCGGCCCTGCTCGAGCTGTCGAACGGAGGCACCCTCCCCGCGGCGCCGCCAGTCGCCGCGAAGGCGACCGCCGCCCCGGTGCCGGCGCCCCAGGCCGTCGTCGCTCGCGCGGAGCGCCAGAGGAAGCCGCGCGGCAACGGCCCGGCGACGTTGTTCGTGCTCGACACCAACGTGCTGATGCACGACCCGACATCGCTGTTCCGCTTCGACGAGCATGACGTCTACCTGCCGATGATCACGCTCGAGGAGCTCGACGGCCACAAGCGCGGCATGACCGAGGTCGCGCGCAACGCGCGTCAGGTCAGCCGCGACCTCGACGCCCTCGCCGCCAACATGCCGACGCGCGACGCCGCCGGGCGGTCGGAAGGGATCGCGCTCAACCGCACCGGCCACCGCGAGGCGGGCGGCAAGCTGTTCTTCCAGACCGACCTGATCCACGTCAGCCTGCCGCAGGGCCTGCCTGCGGGCAAGGCCGACAACCAGATCCTCGGCGTCGTCAAGGCGCTGCGCGAGCAGCAGCCAGGCCGCCCCGTCGTGCTGGTGTCGAAAGACATCAACATGCGCATCAAGGCGCGTGCGCTCGGCCTTCCCGCCGAGGACTACTTCAACGACAAGACGCTCGACGACGGCGACTTGCTCTACACCGGCACCTTGCCGCTGCCCACCGACTTCTGGGACAAGCACGCCAAGACCGTCGAGAGCTGGCAGCAGGGCGGCCTCACCTACTACCGGATCGGCGGCGACATCGTCGGCTCCCTCCTCATCAACCAGTTCGTCTACCTGGAAGCGCCCGGTGCGCCGTCGCTCTACGCCAAGGTGATCGAGATCACCGGCAAGACCGCGGTGCTGCGCACGCTCAAGGATTACACCCATCAGAAGAACTCGATCTGGGGCATCGTCGCGCGCAACCGCGACCAGAACTTCGCCTTCAACCTGCTGATGGACCCCGAGTGCGACTTCATCACCCTCACCGGAACGGCAGGCTCGGGCAAGACGCTGATGTCGCTCGCCTCGGGCCTGGCGCAGGTGATGGACGACCGCCGATACACCGAGATCATCGTCACCCGTGTCACTGTGCCGGTCGGCGAGGACATCGGCTTCCTGCCCGGCACCGAGGAGGAAAAGATGGGTCCCTGGATGGGCGCTCTCGACGACAACCTCGAGGTGCTGTCGAAGACGGACAGCGGCGCCGGCGAGTGGGGCCGCGCGGCCACCAACGATCTCGTGCGCTCGAAGATCAAGATCAAGAGCCTCAACTTCATGCGCGGCCGCACCTTCCTCAACAAGTTCGTCATCATCGACGAGGCGCAGAACCTGACGCCCAAGCAGATGAAGACCTTGATCACGCGCGCCGGGCCCGGCACCAAGATCGTCTGCCTCGGCAACCTGGCGCAGATCGACACGCCCTACCTCACCGAAGGCTCGTCGGGCCTCACCTACGCGGTCGACCGCTTCAAGGGCTGGGCGCATTCGGGCCACGTGACCCTGGCCCGTGGCGAGCGCTCGCGCCTCGCCGATTTCGCGAGCGAGGTCCTCTAGGAGCCTGGGCGGCGCAGAGACGCCGCCGCCCTTCGCGAGGCGGCGATCTGGCGCAGCAGAACCGGGCTCGCCAGCGCCACGCCGATCAGCGTCGGCGTCAGCCCCGGCGCGATCATCAGCAAGGCGGCCAGCACGCACAGCGCCTGCTCGGGCCGCGTCATCTCGACGAACAGGAACTTCGACAGCGCCGCCGCGAGCAGCGTGATGCCGAGGATGCAGCCGACGAAGGTGACCACGAAGTCGTACACCGTGAAGCCCTTGGCGACGAGCAGCAGCGACGGCGAGAACACGAACACGAAGGGCACGAGCACCTTGGCCATGCCGAGCCGGAACGCCGTGTTGCCGGTCTTGAACGGGTCGCTTCCCGCCATGCCGGCCGCCGCGTAGGCCGCCAGCGCCACTGGCGGCGTGATGTCGGCGAGCACGCCGTAGTAGAAGACGAAGAAGTGCGCGACGAGCGGCTCGACCCCGAGCAGCACCAGCGTCGGCGCAGCGACCGTGACCATGATGATGTAGTTGGCGGTCGTCGGGATGCCGCAGCCGAGCAGGATGCAGACGAGGCCCGTCATGACCAGGGCGACGAGCAGCGTCAGCGCCTTCGGGTCCACCCACGACGCCGGCAGCCAGCCGCCGACGCCGCCGGCAGTGGCCTGCGCTGCGCCGGTGATGATGGTGCTCAGCTTGAAGCCGACCCCGGTGAGCGTGACGACGCCGATGACGATGCCGACCGTCGCAGCCGCCGCGCCGACTGCCAGTGCGTACTTGGCGCCGGTGGCGAGCGCCTCGATCAGCACCGGCGCGCCGAGCCGGCCCCGGACCTCTAAAACGCGCAGGAGGAGCGGCGTCAGCACGGCGGCCAGCGCGAACACGGCCAGCTTCCACTCCAGGCTCGGCAGATTGCCGAAGACGAGCAGCACCAGGATCGCGTGCAGCCCGGCGAGCAAGGCCCAGTGGCGCGGCGTGTTGCCTTCCAACTTCGTCGTCAGGCCGACGATCACGCACGAGCTGATGCCGGTGAAGGCGGCGAGGTAAGGCGTGCGGCCGCTGACCAGGATGCCGATCAGCAGGGCGAGCGGGATCAGCGTCGGCCAGCGCTGGCGAAACGACTCGCGAAGCCTCGGCATCTCCTCGTCGGTGAGCCCGCGCAGGCCGAAGCGCTTGGCCTCGAAGTGCACCTGCATGAAGACCCCGAAGAAGTGCATGAAGGCCGGCACGATGGCGGCGGCGATGATCTTGCCGTACGGCAGGGCGAGGAACTCGATCATCAGGAAGGCCGCAGCGCCGAGAACCGGCGGCGTGATCTGCCCGCCGGTCGACGAAGCCGCCTCGACGCCGGCGGCGAACTCGCGCTTGTAGCCGACCCGGATCATCGCCGGGATGGTGAGCGAGCCGACCGTCACCGCGTTGGCCACCGAGGAGCCGCTCAGCATGCCGAACATCGCCGAGCCGAACACGCTCACCTTCGCCGGCCCGCCGGCGTAGCGGCCGGCGACGCTCGAGGCGACGTCGAGAAACAGCTGGCCGAGACCGACGCGCGTGGCCAGCACGCCGAACAACACGAAGTGGAAGACGTAGGTCGCCACCACGCCGACCGCGACGCCGTAGATGCCCTGGCTGGTCAGATACTGGTGGTTGACGAGCTGCTTCCAGCTGTTGCCGGCGTGCTGGAGGAGCCCGGGAAAAATCGGCCCGAACAGCGCATAGGCCATGAAGACGAGCGCGATGATCGGCAGCGGCCAGCCCATGCTGCGCCGGGTTGCCTCGAGCAGGGCGACGATGAGGATCGTTCCCATGACCACGTCGATCGGCAGTGGGTTGCCGACCCGGAACGTGAGGTCGTCGAAGATGTACGGGATGTAGAGCACGGCCGCCGCGACGGCGACCGCCAGCAGCCAGTCGAACCACGGCACGCCGCCCGGCTTCGTCCAGCGGTGCTCTGCGGCCCGCTCGAGCAAGGCCTTCCGGTGCGGGAAGACGAGAAAGATGAGGCCGAGCACGAGGGCGAGGTGCACGCCCCGGTGCGTCACCTCCTGCAGCAGGCCGAACCCGGCCGTGTAGTAGTGAAAGAGCGAAAGCCCGATCAGCAGCGAGCCGACGATCGTGGCGGCCGGCGCCACGAGCGGCCGGAACCGCATCTCCGGATCGAGCCGCGCCTCGAGCGCCTGCAGCTCACGGTCGTCGAGCGCCGCGGCCGTCATCTGGTCGGTGGACCGACGCCTACTTCAGCAGGCCGGCTTCCTTGTAGAACCTCTCGGCACCCGGGTGGAACGGAATGCCGGCGCCCTGGACGGCGTTTTCCTTGGTGATGAACTTGCCCTTGGCGTGGCCGGCGGCAAGCTGCTTCTGAGCCGCGTCGGAGAACAGCGCCTTGGTCACTTCGTAGACGGTGTTGGCGTCGGCCTTGTCGCCGGTCACCCATTGCGCGCCGACGGCGAGCGTCTTCACGGCCCCGACGCCCTTGTAGGTTTCGGCGGCGATGGTGTCGACGGCGAAAAACGGGCTCGCGGCGCGCAGGGCATCGGCTTCCCTTCCGTCGATCGGCAGCAGGTCGATGCCCGTGCCGCTCGACGCCAGCTCGGCGATGGCGCCGGCCGGCGATCCGCCGGTGAAGAAGAAGGCGTCGAGCGCGCCGTCCTTCATCTTGTCGCCGGCCTGGTTGGGCTTGATGTATTCGGGCTTGATGTCGGCCTCCTTCAAGCCGTAGGCGGCGAGGATTGCACGCGCGTTGACGAGGGTGCCCGAGCCCGGCTCGTCGAGAGCGACGCGCTTGCCGCGCAGGTCGGCCACCGAGCGGATGCCCGAGCCCTTCTTCACGACGACGTGCACGCTCTCCGGATACAGGTTGGCGATCAGGCGCAGGCCCGGCACGTTGGGCTTGCCTTCGTAGAGGCCGGTGCCCTTGTAGGCCCAGGTGGCGACGTCGGCCTGCGAGAAGCCCGACTCCATGGCGCCACCGGCGATGCCGGTGACGTTGGCCACCGATCCGTTGCTGGCCTGCGCCGTGGCGGCGATCTTGCCCGGCTGCGAGACGGCATTGGCGATCATGCCGCCCACCGGGTAGTAAGTGCCGGCCGTGCCGCCGGTGCCGATGCGGAAGAACTGCTGGGCCTGAGCTGCACCGGTGGCGGCGAGCAGGGCGAACGAGAGGGCGATCAGGCGTGATGGCTTCATGGGGTTCCTCGGCAAGTGGTCCGTGTCGGATCGCGATTCTGACTCAGCGCGTCCCGGGCAAGGCCAGCGCCTCGCTGATCTGCTGCAGCGACGACGCATCCTCGATGGTGGTGAGGTCGCCGGGATCGCGGCCTTCGCTGAGCGCCTGCAGGGCGCGCCGGAGCAGCTTGCCGGAGCGCGTCTTCGGCAGCATGGAGACGAAGTGCACGCGTGCCGGGCGGGCGATGGCACCGAGCTGGTCGTCGACCGTCTTCATGATCTCGCCCTCGAGCCGGAGGCGGCCCGGCAGCTCGTCGAGCCCGCCGGCGTCGCGGGCGATCACGAACGCCACCGCCACCTGGCCTTTCATGGCATCGGCGACGCCGACCACAGCGACCTCGGCGACGTTGGCGTGGCTCGAGATGCTCTCCTCGATCTCGCGCGTGCCGAGACGGTGGCCGGCGACGTTGATGACGTCGTCGGTGCGGCCGAGGATGAACCAGTAGCCGTCGGCGTCGCGGATGCCCCAGTCGAAGGTGCTGTAGAGCTGGCGGCCGGCGATGCTCGTCCAGTAGGTGGCGACGAAGCGGTCGTCGTCGCGCCAGACCGTCTGCATGAAGCCGGGCGGCGTCGGCCCGGCGATGGCGACGACGCCCTTCTTTCCCGGCTCCTCGATGTCGAGCCCGGTCTCCTCGTCGACGAGGCGGATGTCGTAGCCGTACATCGCCACGCCGGGGCTGCCGTGCTTGCTCTGCATCGGCATCACGCCGTTGGCGACGGTGAGGATCGGCCAGCCGCTCTCGGTCTGCCAGTAGTTGTCGATCACCGGCTTGCCGATCGCATCGGCGATCCACGACGCGGTCGGCTCGTCGAGCGGCTCGCCGGCGAGAAAGAGAAGGCGCAGGCTCGACAGGTCGTGCGCGCGCAGGTGCTTCGGATCCTGCTTCCTGAGGACGCGGATTGCCGTCGGCGCCGTGAACATCACCGTCACCCGGTACTTCTCGACCAGCTGCCACCAGATGCCGGCGTCGGGGCGGATCGGCAGCCCCTCGTAGAGGATGGTCGCCATGCCGGCGATGAGCGGCCCGTAGACGATGTAGCTGTGGCCCACGACCCAGCCAATGTCGCTGGTCGAGAAATACGTCTCGCCCGCCTTGCCGCAGAAGATCAGCTTCATGCTGGCGGCGAGCGCGACCGCGTAGCCGCCGGTGTCGCGCTGCACGCCCTTCGGCCGGCCGGTCGTCCCGCTGGTGTAGAGGGTGTAGCTCGGGTGATCGGCGTCGACCCACGCGCAAGGAACCACATCGTCGCAGTGCCGCTCGCGCCACACCGCGTAGTCCTCGTCGCGCCCGACAGCTCGCTCCATCGCTGCCAGGCCGCGGTCGACCAGGAGCACTTTGGACGGCTTGTGCGCCGCCAGGCGGATCGCCTCGTCGAGCAGGGGCTTGTAGGCGATGACCTTGCCGGCGCGGCTGCCGGCGTCGGCGCTGACGATGACCTTCGGCTCGGCGTCGTCGATGCGGTTGGCGAGGCTCACGCTCGCGAAGCCGCCGAAGACGACAGAATGAATCGCACCGATGCGCGCGCAGGCGAGCATCGCGAACGCCGCCTCGGCAATCATCGGCATGTAGATCAGGACCCGATCGCCGAGGCCGACGCCGAGGCCGATCAGCACCGCCGCCATTCGCTGCACTTCGCCGTGCAGCTCGGCGAAGGTGTAGACGCGCTCCTGCCCGGTCTCGGTCGAGACGTAGATCAGCGCCGGCTGCGCGGCGCGCTCGGCGAGGTGGCGATCGACGGCGTTATGGCAGAGATTGGTCTGACCGCCGACGAACCAGCGGGCGAACGGCGGCCGGCTGTCGTCGCAGACGGTCGTGAACGGCACTTTCCAGTCGATCAGCTCGGCCTGCTCGCGCCAGAAGACCTCGCGCTCGTCGAGCGAGCGGCGCCGGAAGGCTTCGAATGAGGGCGACGTTTCCATCACGCCCTGCCCTCCGGAGGCGGCGCAGGCAACGCGACCATCGTCGTCGCGCTGGCCGGCGTGCATCCGGTATCGCAGCACTTGCCGGGCTGCCGGTTCGCGGTGATCGGGCGGCCGGGCGCGGCGAATATGCCGCGCTCGAGCAGCCGCTCGACCAGATCGACCTTGCTGCCGACCGGATAGTTGCGCCAGATCTCCTGCTTCATGGCTTCAGGGGAGCCGCCGCCGTGCAGGCTGATCACCGAGTACCAGCCGCCCTGGTACGACGCCGTCAGGTCCTCGATCAGGCGCGCGGCCTCGATCCGCTTGTCGTAGGGGACGGCGGGATTGGCGCGCAGGA
>JBDSLQ010000255.1:0-2568 GCA_039916285.1 Caldimonas sp. | reverse complement strand
GAAGGCGCGCGAGCGCGCGATGAAGTCCTGGCGGTTGAAGAGCGTCGCCTTGACCTGGTTGCACGGCGGGCACCACTTCGCGCCCCAGTAGACGAAGACCGGCTTGTTTTCGCTGCGCGCGACGGCGTAGGCGGCATCGACCTCGGCGTCGCTGGCCGCCTGGCGCCAGGCGATCTCGGCCTCGGCGAGCTCGGGTGCCTTGGCTTTGGCGGGAATCGCCGCACTCGTCGGCGCGGTCGATCCCTTGTCAGCCGAAGTTACCGCGTGGGTCCCGGTCGTAGAAGCCGGAGGCGCGGCCGGCTTGTCGCACGCGGCCAGCGCCGCGACGAACGCTGCGAGCGCGAGCACGGGCGCCCTTGCGGAGGCGTCTGCGGCGCGCGCGGGCCGGGCGGTGCGGATCGGGTTCATCGCGTCTCCCAAGGGAGCGCCATCATGGCGCAATCAGTCGACCGGCGCCGGCGCGTCGCGCACAGGGTCGCGCGGCGACGAGGTGAACTGCGCCAGGGCGACGCCGGCCAGCGTCAGCGCGGCACCGGCGATCTTCGCGGCCGAATAGCGCTCGCCGGTCAGGGCCCAGGCGACGATCCCGGCGACCGGCGGCATCAGGTACATCAGCGGCGCGGTCCGGCCGACGCCGCGCACGGCGTTGACCCAGCCCCAGACCAGCCAGCCGAGGAAGGCCGAGACGATGACCGAGTAGAAGGTGCCGGCCCAGACCGCCGGCGAGATCTCGCTCCACCGGACCGCCAGACCGGCCGGCAGGCTCAGCGCCACTACCGGCACGCTGCCGAACAGCACTGCGTAAGTCATCACTGTGACGCCGCCGAGGCGCTCGATGAACGGCTTGGCGGCGACCGTGTAGTACGAAAAGAGCGAGGCCGCGACGAGGAGGACGAGGTCGCCGGCGCTCGCTTGCCAGTGGCCGCCGAACAGCTTGTCGGAGAGGAAGACGACGACGCCGACGCAGGCGACGGCGACGCCCGCCACCGAGCCGCGCGTCAGCGCCTCGTGGCCATGCCAATGGAGGATGAGAAGCGTGAAGACAGGCCCGCAGGCGAGGATCAGCGAGCTTGAGAATGCCGTCGACCAGTGGATGCCGTAAGTCACCAGGCCGACGTGGAGCAGGTGGCCGACGAGGCCCAGGCGCAGGAGCGCGAAGGCGTCGGCGCGAGACAGGCGCGGCCAGCGCGTGCCGAAGCGGAGGCAGAGCAGGAGCGCCGCCGCGACCGGCATCATCAGGTAGCGAACGAACAGGAAGCCGCCCGGTGACAAGGCCAGGAAGATGGCTTTCTGGACGCTGAAGTTGGCGCCCCAGAGAACGATCAGGCCGAGCGCCGCCCAGAGCGCCTGGCGCGAGCGGGTGTCGGCGTCGGTGCGCAAGTGGGGCGTCGTTGCGGCGGTCATCGCCTCCTCAAACCAGGGGCGCCGGCGGCGTGACGTCGTCGGCGTCGACCACCGCGCCCGCGCCGAGCGGCATCTGTGCGTCGTCGAGTCGCCATCCCTCGACCGGCGTCGCCCGCGCCAGCGCCATCCAGAGCCCGAAGCCGATCCGCGTCGGCCGCTTCGGCGCCGGCCGCGCCACGTCGAGGCCGCGCTCGCTCGCGACCAGCACGCCGCAATCGGCCGGAATCTCGTCCGCGCCGGCGATGCCTTCCTTGATCACGTACCAGCACTCGCCGCCGAGGTCGAGGTAGGCCTGGCGCTTGCAGGCGCGGCGCAGGTCGGCGAGCAGGTCGGCGCGCTGCACCTTCACCTCGTGGACGATCGGCTCGGCGTACGCCTCGACGGTGGTGTGGCGGATCGAGAAGACGTCGGGCATGGCCATCGCCCAGCCGGCATCGGTGCGCGCGCGCACCGCCAGGCCGCGCCAGGCGAGCCGGCCGGCGCGCGTCATCTCGCGGGCGACGCGCTCGACCAGCAGCTCGTGGGCGTCGCGGCGCGAGCGGTTCTTGGCCAGCGACTCGGCGAGCACGGCGATGCCGGCGTCGGTAAGGCGGATCGTCTCGTGGCCGAGCGGCCCGCGCTCGCGCCGCAGCAGGCCGGCGGCGAGCAGCTCGACCTCGATGCCGTCCTGGCACGGCCAGCCGGCCGAGCGGTAGACCTCGCGCAAGCGCCGCTTGTGGACGATGCCGAGGGCGACTGCGACAACCGCGGCGCGAGGAGAAACGTTGTGAACGTCGAGCATGGAAAAGGCCGCGGCACGCGCCGGATCGAGCCCGGAACCATACCGCGATTCGAGATTCGAGGCGCTCTTGCGCGAGTACGATTCGCGCGCACATCCGTCGACGAAAACTGAAGGACCCGACCCGATGACCCACCGCACCGGCCAGATCCGCACCGGCTCTCTCGCCCCCGGCCCGTCGTTCGCACGCCGCTTAGCCGCAGCCGCGGCGATCGTGCTCGCGGCGAGCCCGCTCGCCCGCGCGGCCGACGCCAAGGTGCTCAACATCTACAACTGGTCCGACTACATCGCCGACGACACGATCAAGAACTTCGAGAAAGAGACCGGCATCAAGGTCAACTACGACAACTACGACAGCAACGAGGTGCTGCTCGCCAAGCTCGTCG
>JBDSLQ010000254.1:0-4172 GCA_039916285.1 Caldimonas sp. | reverse complement strand
TCGGCCGGCGCGGTGCGCTCGCCGCCGAGACCGCGGTCCCCGCGACCGAGCCGGGGGGCGCCGGCCGGGTGAAGGCGAGCGCCTCGATCGGCGCGCCCGCCTGCGAGGCGCCGAGCGGAATCACGGTGACCTCGCTGCTGTGCTCGCCGATCGCCGCGCTTCGCGCCAGGCCGTGGACGATGGCGCCGAGCTCCTCGTTGGTCGTGAAGCCGGTCCGCCCCGGCTCGAACGCCGGCGTCGCGAAGGTGACCTGCGGCTCGGGGAATCGCGCGGCCACGGCTGCCGGCACGGCCGGCGCCGGCAGTGGCGTGATGTTGACGGGCGCCTGCGGGCGGACCGGCGTCGCCGCCGCGGCCGCGAGCGGCTGGCGTTCGGCTCCGGGGCGCGCCGGCGCGCTCGCGGGCGCACGCGACGGCCGTGGCGCAGGCGAAACCAGGTAGGCCGTCTCCGGCGCAGGCGCGGGACGCGGCGACGAGGCGCAGGCGCCCATCAGCAGCGCCGCCAACGCCAGGGACATCCGCCCGTGAGCGAGTGTTCGTTCGAGCCGCGCCATCCGCATCCCCTCCGTGCCGAGGGGCGCGGATGCGTTCCATATTAGCGGCCGGCCCGCCCGTGATCGGTGACGAGCTGTCAGCTTTCGCGAACGATGTGGCAGCGACCCGCGCGGAGCATCCCTAGAATCGCCGCCTCCGCCCGTCGACGCGAATGAGCCACCCCAAGGACGCCGCTCCGGCCGGCAGCAACTTCCTCCGCCACATCATCGAGCGTGACCTCGCCGAGGGCACGTACGCCGGGCGCCGCTTCGCCGGCACGCCAGGCGACGCAGCGCATCACGCCGGCGCGCCGCCCGACCCGGCGCGGATCCGCACCCGCTTTCCGCCCGAGCCGAACGGCTACCTCCACATCGGCCATGCCAAGAGCATCTGCCTCAATTTCGGCCTCGCCGAGGAGTACGGCGGCATCTGCCATCTCCGCTTCGACGACACCAATCCGGAAAAGGAAGAGCAGGAGTACGTCGACGCCATCGTCGACGCCGTGCACTGGCTCGGCTTCGACTGGCATGCGCCCGAGCCGGCGCTCGGCGCGGCGGCGGCGAGCCATCTGTTCTTCGCCAGCGACCACTTCGACTTCATGTACCGCGCCGCCGAGGCGCTGGTCGGCGCCGGCCACGCCTACGTCGACGAGCAGAGCGCCGAGGAGATGCGCGCCAGCCGCGGCGATTTCGCCCACCCCGGCAGCGAAAGCCCGTACCGGTCGCGAACGCCGGAAGAGAACCTCGCGCGCCTGCGCCAGATGAAGAACGGCGATCTCGCCGACGGCGCCGCCGTGCTGCGCGCGAAGATCGACATGGCGAGCCCGAACCTCAACCTGCGCGACCCGGCGCTCTATCGCATCAAGCGCGCGACCCACCACAACACCGGCGACAGGTGGTGCATCTATCCGATGTACACGTACGCGCACCCGATCGAGGATGCGCTCGAGAACATCACCCACTCGATCTGCACGCTCGAGTTCGAGGACCAGCGGCCGTTCTACGACTGGCTGCTCGACGCGCTCTGCGCGCTCGGACTGCTGACGCAGCCGCGCCCGCACCAGTACGAGTTCGCCCGCCTCAACGTCAGCTACGTCGTCACCAGCAAGCGAAAGCTGAGGCAGCTCGTCGACGAGAAGATCGTCGACGGCTGGGACGACCCCCGCCTGCCGACGATCGCCGGCCTGCGCCGGCGCGGCTACACGCCGGAATCGATCCGCCTCCTCTGCGATCGCGCCGGCACCAGCAAGGCCGGCGGCTGGACCGACTACGCGAGCCTCGAGATCGCCCTGCGCGACGACCTCGACCCGAGGGCGCCGCGGGCGATGGCGGTGCTCGAGCCGATCCGCCTCGTGCTCACCAACTGGGCCGAGACCTTCGGCGATGCCGCGCATCGCGAGCCGTGCCATGCCCCGGTGCATCCGCAGTACCCGGAGCTGGGCATTCGAGATGTGCACCTCGGGCCGGCGCTGTGGATCGAGCGCGACGACTTCGCCGAAGTCCCGGCGAAGGGGTTCTTCCGACTCTTCCCGGGCAACCGGGTGCGGCTCAAGTACGGCTACGTCGTCGAGTGCACGGGGTGCGAGAAGGATGCCGACGGCAACGTCGTCGAGGTCCGGGCCGCGATCGTCGCCGATACCAGGAGCGGCACGCCGGGCGCCGACGCGGTCAAGGTCAAGGGCACGCTGACCTGGCTCGCCGTCGACGATGCGCTCGCCGCGGAGGTGCGCCTCTACGACCGCCTGTTCGTCGAGGCCCAGCCCGATGCCGGCGGCAAGGACTTCAGGAGCAGCCTCAACCCGGCGAGCAAGCAGGTCGTCGCGGCCTACGTCGAGTCGTCGCTCGCGAGAGCAAAGGCCGGCGAGCGCTTCCAGTTCGAGCGCCACGGCTATTTCGTCGCCGACCTCGTCGACCATGGCGCGACGATGCCGGTCTTCAACCGCACCGCCACGTTGCGCGACACCTGGTCGCGTTGAGCCTTCGCCGCAGCGGCGCAAAACGGGGTGGCAGGGCTTGGGCCAGAATCCTCGCCATGAACCCTCACCCCTCCTCCCTCCTCGCAACGCATGAATCCGGACACGCCGACCTCATGAGTCTGCGCAGGGCGCTCACCGTCGCGGCCTGCCTGGCGGCGGCGGTCTCGTGGCATTCGAGCGCCATCGCCCAGAGCGGCAACGCGGCCTCGGCAGCACGCGCAGCGAGCCCGACAGGCCCGGCCCTCGTCTACAAGTCACTGCGCGAAGGAACCGGCGCGAGCCCCACCGCCGCCGACGCCGTCCGCGTCCACTACCGCGGCACCCTGCTCGACGGCACCGAGTTCGACAGCTCTTACAAGCGCAACGAGGCGGCGACATTCCCCCTCAACCGCGTCATCCCGTGCTGGACCGAAGGCGTGCAGCGGATGAAGGTCGGCGGCAAGGCCGAACTCGTCTGCCCGCCCGGGCTCGCGTACGGCGAGCGCGGCGCGGGCGGCCTCATTCCGCCCAACGCGACGCTGCGCTTCGAGATCGAGCTGCTGGCGATCAACCCGCGCTGAACGCCGTTCGGTACGTCAGCGCGGCGCCGGTCGCGCGCGTCGGGGGGTGATCGCCGAACCCGATCGGATGTCTAGCGGTAGACCTGCTCCCCGCGGTTCGACTTCCACGTGTTCTCGAAGAAGCTCGCGTCCTCGTCGTTGCGCGGGCGCACCGCCATCAGGATGCCGCCGTCGCGAATGCCCTGGTCGTACTCCTTGACCCGCTCCTCGGGGATGCCCCAGCCGATCAGCGCGCCGACGATGCCGCCGGTCGCAGCGCCGGCACCGGCACCGGCGATCGCCGCCGCCAGCGGGCCGGCAATGACCAAGCCGAGGCCGGGCAGCGCGATCGTCGTTCCGACCGCCGCGATCGCCGCGGCGATGGCGCCGAGGCTGCCGCCGATCGCGCCGCCGATGCCGGCGCCTTCGGCCGCCTTCGTGCCGAGCTCGGTCTCGCGCCCGTCAGTCCCGCTGAAGTGGCGCTTGCGCGTGTCATCGGACATGACGACGTTGACGTCGTCGCGAGAGTAGCCCCGATCGGAGATCGACTGGTAGGCACGCTCGGCGCTGTCGCGATCGCGGAAAAGCCCGGTCAGCATGCGTTCGTCGTTGGTGTTCATCTGCGTCACTCCTGGGGGTTGAACCAAGCGTGAAGGATGGCGCCGGCGTCGATCGCGCCGAAGCGGAAGCGACCGCTCCCGGCGGTCGTCTGGGCGGTGCACGGGGCGTCGGCGCGCTCCTACAGGAGCGCCCGACGTGGGCGTCAGCGGCCCGCCCGAGCCGGCGCGAGGAAGTGGCGCACCAGCGGCGCCGTCAGCATCAGGCACGCCGAGGCGGCGAGCGCCATCGGCAGCATCGATCCGGTGGCGCTCATGGCCCAGGCGCCCGCGAGCAGGGCGACGTGGCCGGTGGCGTAGAGCTTGAGGGGCCGCATGAGCGCGGCGCGCTTGATCGACATAGGGTCTCCCTGGGGCGAGCCCAGTGTGACAGCGGCGCGGTTGGCGAGGGCGCCGCCCGCAGCGGCGGGCGCTGAAACCGTGCACTGTTGGCAAGCCATGGACAGTGGGGCGTGAAAGCATCACGCGTGTCGCGCCCATCACGCGTGCCAGGCGCCGCAATCGCGCG
>JBDSLQ010000253.1:0-8445 GCA_039916285.1 Caldimonas sp. | reverse complement strand
CGCTACGCAGCGTCCTCTTCCCCGACGGCCTGCTCGAGCTGAAGATCTTCGAGGCGCGCTACCTCGACCTGATGTCGCGCTGCCTGCGCGAGCGAACGCGTTTCGGCGTCGTCGCCATGCGCAGCGGCAGCGAGGCGAAAAGCGCCGCCGGCGACGCGGTGCGGCTGTACGAGATGGGCACGTTCGCCGAGTTGATCGAGGTCGACAGCGCGCAGGCCGGCATCCTGCTCGTTCGCTGCCGCGGCCGCGAGCGATTCATCGTCGGCGCGACGCGGCAGGAGCGCGACGGGCTCTGGCTCGCCGAGACGACGCCGCTGCCCGGCGATCCTGTCGTCGCGCCGGCGCCGGGCCACGGCAACGCCGTCAAGAGCCTCGCCGATGCGATCGCGACGCTGACCGCGCAGGGCGCGCAACCGTTTCTGACGCCGCACCGGCTCGACGACGCAGGCTGGGTCGCGAACCGCTGGTGCGAGATCCTGCCGTTGCCGCTCGAGGTCAGGCAGCGACTCATGACGCTCGAGGACCCGCTCGCGCGCCTCGAGGTCGTCGACTCCCTGATGCGCGCCAGGCACGAGACGCGATGACGCGCTGCCGCCGGTCGCGAACGCGCGCGGGCCGGCGAGGCTTCACGCGCCGGCCGTCGCTTCGATCTGCAGCAGGCGCTTCCTGAGCGGCGCCGGCAGGCCGAGGGCGAGCGCCTCCTCGTTCGTCAGCCAGCACCCGCCCGGCCAGGCGGCGAGAAGCGACTCCAGCGCCGACGCCGATGTTCGCGAAGGAAACGTCCAGCGCACCGGCCGCAGGTGCCAGTCGAAATGGGTGAGCGCATGGACGAAGGGATCGAGCGTCTCGGCACTGCCGGGCCAGCCGGCGCTCATCGCCTCGAACGCTTCCATCGACGCCAGCTCGGGCAGGCTCCAGAGGCCGGCCCAGACACCGCTCGGCCCGCGCTCGACGAGCCGGACGGCGCCTTTCCAGCGCAGCTCGAGCCAGACGTTGTCGCGCCGGCCGCGGACGAGCCGGCGTGACTTGATCGGATAGCGCTCCTGCGTGCCGGCGCTTGCCGCGGCGCAGACCTCGCGCGCCGGGCAGAGCAGGCAATGCGGCGAGCGCGGCGTGCAGACGGACGCGCCGAGGTCCATCAGTCCCTGCGTGTACGACCCGATGCCGCGCGCCGGCAGGAGTGCCGTCGCCACCGCCCACAGCTCGCGTTCGGCAGGTCCCTCGGCAAGGTCGCCCTCGAACGCGAGAACGCGAGCGAGCACGCGCTTGACGTTGCCGTCGAGGATGGCGACACGCTCGCCGAAGCAGAAGGCGGCGATGGCGGCGGCGGTCGAGCGGCCGATGCCGGGCAACAGCGCCAGCGCGGCGCTCGTCGTCGGGAATTGGCCGCCGTGGTCGCTGACGACCAATTGCGCGCAGCGATGCAGGTTCCTCGCCCGCGAGTAGTAGCCAAGGCCGCTCCAGGCGGCGAGCACGGCGCCGAGGTCGGCGGCGGCGAGCGCACGGACGTCGGCAAAGCGCGCCGTGAAGCGCTCGTAGTAGGCCAGGACCGTCGCCACCTGCGTCTGTTGCAGCATGATCTCCGAGAGCCAGATCCGGTACGGGTCGCGCGTGTTCTGCCATGGCAGCGCATGGCGCCCGTGCTGCGTCTGCCAGGCGACGACGCGCCCGGCGAAGGAAAGGTCTGCGGAAGGCGCGCGGCGCTCGCTCATCCGGCGATGGTGCCGCAGATGGGCGTCAGGCCTGGCGCTGCTCCATCTCTTCGACCGGCACGGCGTCGTCGAACAGCGGCAGATCGATCTTGACCAGCGCCGCGTCGGTGGCGAGAGGCGCGGCGAAGGCGTGCTCGCGCAAGGCTTCGGCCAGCTCGCCGATGCGCACTTGGAACTGCTGCAGCCGGTCGTCCTGGGCGTCGATCTCGTCAATCCGGGTCTCGAGCTCGCCGGCCGCGTTCTGCACTTTCTCGAGTGTCTCGATGCGGCGCTTGAACGCCTTCCTGCGCTCGCGCAGTTGGCCGTCGACCTGTGCCGACACCGCCTTGTTCCAGAGCTCGAGCTCGCTGCTCGCGTTCTCGAACACGACACGCAGCTTGGAGACCAGCATGCGCCGGAACTGCTCCATGAACTTGGGCTGTGCCAAGCGCAGGGCCAAGGTCAGGCCGAGGTACTGGACGTAGTTGCTCTCGATCAGCTGCAGCTCGCTCGCGAAGCGGTCGAAGTCGGGTGCCTTGCCGATGACCAGGCTGAACCCGTACTCGCCGTTCAGGCGCGCGAACGATGCACTCAGCATCTCGCGGACTTCGCCGTTCTTGCGCAGGGCGGCGGCGAGCACTGCGCGCAACCGCTCACACAAGGCAACGAAGGCCCGGCGCGCGCCGAGGTTCAGGAACGCCGAGCCCATCGCCGCCTGCATCTCGGCGACCTCGTCGCGCAGCCGGTCCGACGACAGGTCGACGAGCATGTCCTTCAGCATGCGGGCGTGCACCGAGCGCATCGCCTGGAGCAGCGTGGTGCACTGCTCGAACTCCGCCGTTTCGGCCTCGACGCGCTTGAGCATCAGGCGAACCTTGGAGCTGTTCTTGCCGCGCAGGCCGCGCAGCTCGAGCGTCTGCTCGGCGAGCTGGCGGCGCGAATCGCCGATGTGGCGGCCGACGTGGTTCTCGATCCTGAGCGCCCCTTCCTGGACGACCTGCTCGAGCACCTGGCGGCGCTGCGGCAGGAGCTGCGCCCCGAGCGCCGCCTCGAGCAGCGGCAGCCGGCTTTCGTTCAGCGCCATCTCGTCGCCGCTCACGCGTGCGGCGAGCGCCTGCCGCGCCGAGAGCGGGAAGACGCGCTGGATCGGCACGCCGAGCGTGCGCGCCGTCTCCTTCTGCTGCTGGGCGATCTGCGCCTCGACGACCGCGAGCGTCGTCAGAGGGTCCTCGAGCGTGTCGATCTTGTTGAGGACGACGAAGCGCGTCGGCGCGTGCGCGCCGAGGTGATCGCGCCAGATCGCGAGGTCGGACTTGGTGACGCCGGTGTCGGCGCCGAGGATGAAGACGGTGGCGTGCGCGCTCGGCAGCAGGCTCAGCGTCAGCTCCGGCTCGGCGCCGATCGCGTTCAGGCCCGGCGTGTCGAGGACGACGAGGCCCTGCTTGAGGAGCGGGTGCGGGTAGTTGATGAGGGCGTGGCGCCAGGCCGGCACCTCGACCTTGCCGGCGTCGTCGCGCGGCGGGTTGTCGTCGGGCGTGGTGTCGTCCCAGAAGCCGAGCGCGCGCGCCTGCGCTTCGGTGACCCACTCGGTGCGGGTGACCTCCTGCAGCGATTGCGCCAGCTGGTCGGCGTTGCCGACATCGAGCGCGAGGCGGCGCCAGGCGCGCGGCTGGGCGCGCATCTCGCCGAGCGAAAGCCCTTCCAGGCGCGTCTCGATCGGCAGCAGCAGCAGCGACGCGGGCTCGTCGCCTCGCCAGCCGAGCTCGACCGGGCACATCGTCGTTCGGCCGGGCGTCGCCGGCAGGATGCGCCGGCCGGTATCGGCGAAGAAGATCGCGTTGATGAGCTCCGACTTGCCGCGCGAGAACTCGGCCACGAAGGCGACGACTAGCTTCTCGTTACCGAGTCGTTCGCGCAGTGCGGTTATCTGCTCGGCGGCATCGCCGTGGGCGAGGTCGTGCTCGGCGAGAAAGCGCGCCAGCGCTTCGACGCGTTCGCCGAGGGCGGCACGCCAGCCGCCGAGGGCGTCGAGACTGGTGGCGAAGGAGGGCGTCATCGAGGGGCGCGAGGGCTTCGAATCATCGTAGCGCACGAGTTCACGAACCATGCGTGACGAAACACTTGCTCACACGGAGGTGCGGGCCTTTCGCACGACCGGCGCCCGCTTGGCCGTCGCACTGCTGGACGCGCTTCAGCGCCGCTGGCAAACGGGACAGAAGAACGTCGCCCGCGCCCCTTGCACGACGCGACGGATGGGCGTGCCGCAGCGAACGCAGGGCTTACCGGCGCGGCCGTAGACCTTGGCCTTGAGCTGGAACGCTCCGGCCTCGCCGTGGGCATCCCGGAAGTTGCGCAAGGTCGAGCCGCCGAGTTCGACGGCGCTTGCCAGCGTCGATCGCACCGCATCGGCAAGGCGCGCGGCACGGGGGCGGCTGATGCGATCGCTGCGCGTGCGCGGATCGATGCCGGCCTCGTACAAGGCCTCGCATGCATAGATGTTGCCGGCGCCGACGACGATCTCGCCACCAAGCAGCGCTGTCTTGACGGCAACCCGGCGGCGGTGCAGCGCGGCGTGCAGGTGGGCGCCGTCGAAGCGATCGTCGGACGGCTCGAGGCCGAGCCCTGCGAGCAGCGTCGCGGCGGGCGTCGCATCGGCAGCCGCGGACCAGACGACGGCGCCGAAGCGACGCGGGTCGGTGAGGCGCAGCGTGCCGCGCGCGGTGACGAGGTCGAAGTGATCGTGCGGGCCGGGCTCGCCTTTCGCCGGGCCGAACGAGAGCGATCCCGACATGCCGAGGTGCATCAGCAAGCCGCCGCGATCGAGCGCGAGCCACAGGTATTTGCCGCGCCGGCTCACTTCGCCGACGCGTCGCCCCACGAGCGTCTCCGGGGCCACGCCGAGCGGCCAGCGCAAGGGCTTGCCGACGCGAACGGAAGTGATTCGCGCGCCGCGGATGCGCTCGGCGAAGCTGAGCCGCGTGACCTCGACTTCGGGAAGCTCGGGCATCGGGTTGGGTGTCGATCCCTCGTTGCGAGTCACGGCGACCGCTGTCTCACGAGGCACGGGGAATTATCACGATCGGGCGCGATCGCACGCCCACGCCACGCCGGTCGGCGCCCTCGCACCGGGCTCGGACGTGGCCCCCGGCACTAGAATCGTCGTTCCCCTGAGGAGTCGTCATGCCGGCGTTTCGCATCGCTTTCGCTTCGCGCCGCATGCCGGTCCTTGCACTGGCGTTGGTTGCCCTGTCCGCTGGCATCGCCCCGGCGAGCGCTGCGGAGCGCGCGGCGAGCAAGGTCGAGAACTCCACCCTCGACGCGCCGCTTTTCTACCAGCTCCTGCTCGGCGAGATCGAGCTGCGCAATGGCCGGGCCGGCACTGCCTATCAGCTGATGATCGACGCCGCCCGGCGCAGCAAGGACGAGCAGCTGTTCCGGCGCGCCACCGAGATCGCGCTGCAGTCGCGCGCCGGCGACCAGGCGTTGTCGGCGACCCTCGCCTGGCGCCAGGCGCTGCCCGGATCGGCAGACGCCTTGCGATACCAGATCCAGCTTCTCGTCGCGCTCAATCGCATCAACGACGTCGAAGAGCCGCTCACCGCGCTGCTGCGCCTGTCGGCGCGGCCGGCGTTGCCGGGGCTGATCGAGGCGCTGCCCCGCCTGCTCGCGCGCGCGGCCGATCGCAACCTCGTCGCGGCGCTCATCGAGCGCACCCTGAAGCCGTACGCCGACTCGGCCGACACCAAGGCGCCGGCGTCCATCGCCACCGGTCGGGCCTGGCTCGCGGCTGGCGATTCCGCCAAGGCGCTGGCGTTCGCGCGGCGCGCGAGCGACGCCGACCCCGGCGCCGAAGGTGCCGCCTTCCTCGCCCTCGACATGCTGCCGGCCACGCCCGACGCCGAGGCGATCGTCAAGCGCCAGCTCGCCGCGCGCGGGAACAGCCCGACGGTGCGCTTGCTCTACGTTCGCACGCTGGCCACGGCGCAGCGCCTCGCCGAGGCGACTAGCGAGATCGAGGTGCTGACGAAGAACGATCCGAACCTGGCACCGCCGTGGCTGACGCTCGGCGCGCTCGAGCTCGAGATGAAGCGTCCGCGCGAAGCCGCGGCGGCGCTGCGCAACTACGTCCGCTTGGTCGAAGGCGGCGCGCCGGTCAACTTCGGCGTCGCCGCGAACGCGCCAAAAGGCGCCGGCGGCGACGACGAGGACGACACGCCACCGAACGCGAGCACGGCGCTCACGCAGGCGTTTCTGCTCCTCGCGCAGGCCTCCGATCAGCAGCAGGATTTCGCGGGCGCCGAGCGCTGGCTGGCCCGCGTCGACAACCCGCAACGCGCGCTCGAGGTGCAGTCGCGACGCGCTTCGCTGCTCGCCCGCCAGGGCAAGATGAAGGAAGCGCGCGAGCTGATCCGGCGCGTTCCCGAGCAATCGCCCGGCGATGCGCGCGCCAAGCTCCTCGCCGAGACCGAGCTCCTGCGCGAGCGCAAGATGTACGCCGAGGCCGAGAAGGTGATGGCGCAGGCGACCAAGGCCTTCCCCGACGACACCGATCTCCTCTACGAGCAGGCGATGCTCAACGAGAAGCTCGACCGCGTCGAAGAGATGGAGCGGCTGCTGCGCCGCGTGATCGCGCTGAAGGCCGATCACCAGCACGCGTACAACGCTCTCGGCTATTCACTCGCCGAGCGCAAGATCCGGCTGGTCGAGGCGCGCGCGCTGATCCAGAAGGCGCTCGAGCTGAGCCCGGGTGAACCTTCGATCACCGACAGCATGGGCTGGGTCGAGTACCGGCTCGGCAACCGCGAAGAAGCGATCCGGCTCTTGCGCGGCGCTTACCAGGCACGGCCAGATCCGGAGATCGCGGCCCATCTCGGCGAGGTGCTGTGGAGCGCCGGGCAGGCCGAGGAAGCGCGCCGGATCTTCCGCGAAGCGCGCTCGCGCGACGCGCAGAACGACGTCCTGCGCGAAACGCTGGCGCGCCTGCGCGTCGATCTGTGACGCGGCGCGGCGCGATGCCGCGGCCGATGCCCCTGTCGCTTTGGCGCCGCGGTGCCGCATTCCTGTTCGCCACGCTGCTCGCTGCCTGCTCGACCATTCCCCCCGCGCCACCCGACAGCGCGGGCGACGTCCTCTCGGGCCGCCTTGCGCTTCGCGTCGAGGCGGTGGGCCGCGAAGCGCCGAGCGCCGTCTCGGCGGCGTTCGACCTGCGCGGCGATTCGCGCGCCGGAACGCTGGGTTTGTCGACGCCGCTCGGGAGCCTGCTCGCGCAGGCGCGCTGGTCACCGGGCGAGGTGGTGCTGACGACGCCGCGCGAGACGCGTCGCTTCGCCAGCCTGGACGAGCTGACGCGCGAAGCGCTCGGCGAGAGCGTTCCGATCGAGGCCTGGTTCGATTGGCTGCGCGGCAGGCCGTGGCCCGGCGCGCCATCGACGTCGGCGCCGGCCGATTTTCGCCAGCTCGGCTGGCGCGTCGACCTCGACCAGCTCGGCGCGGGCGCGATCACGGCGACCCGCGAATCGCCGGCCCCTGTCGTGATCGTGCGAATCCGCCTCGACCGGCCGTGACGCGATGACGATCGCGGCGATCTACGACGTCCCGGCGCCGGCCAAGCTCAACCTCTACCTGCACGTCGTCGGCCGTCGCGACGACGGCATGCACCTGCTCGAGTCGCTGATGGTCCTGATCGACTGGTGCGACTGGGTCCACGTCGAGAGGCGCGGCGACGGCCTGCTGCAGCGCCTCGACACCGGCGCCGCCCTGCCCGCTGACGACTTGTCCCTGCGCGCAGCGCGCGCCCTGCAGGCGGCAGCAGGAACCGCGCTCGGCGCCGACATCACCGTCGACAAGCGCGTCCCGTGGGGCGCCGGCCTCGGCGGCGGCAGCTCCGACGCCGCGTCGACTCTGCTGGCCCTGAACCGGCTCTGGCACCTCGACTGGCCGCTCGACCGGCTCCTGCCCCTCGGCCTGGCGCTGGGCGCCGACGTCCCGTTCTTCCTCGGGGGAGCGAATGCGCGGGCCACCGGCGTCGGCGAGCGGCTCGTCTCCGTCGAGCTCGAGCCGACGTGGTTTGCCGTCGTCAAGCCCGCCGCCGGGCTGGCCACAGGCGACGTCTTCGCCCGCCCGGAGGTCGCCGAACGCGTCGCCGCTGCTAGAATCGCGGGCTTTTCCGAAGCAATTCCGGGCGTCGATGCCGTGCCGGAAGCGCTTGGGGAAACCGGGCCTCGACTTGCCGAAGGCTTCGGGACGAACGACCTCCAGGCCGCGGCCGAGGGTCTTTGCCCCGATGTCGAACGCGCGGCGTCCGCTCTCTCGCGAATCTTCGGCAACAGCCGGATGACGGGTTCGGGAAGCGCGGTCTTCGCGCGGGCGGGAAGCGGCCCGACGCCATCGGCAGCGATGCCGAGCGATTGGCCCCCGGGCTGGTCGGGCCGGATGTGCCGCTCGCTGCGGCGCCACCCGCTCGCCGCCTGGGCCCGGCGCGGGAATTGAGTTCAAGGTGATCGGCGCGAGCCGGGCACCCGTGTAGGGGAGTCGCCAAGCTGGTTAAGGCATCGGATTTTGATTCCGACATGCGAAGGTTCGAATCCTTCCTCCCCTGCCAAATTCGCTGAATCGCCGCCCTCGGAGTTCTATCTCGTGCTCTTCAACACCGTTCTCTTCACAGGCAATGCGAATCCCGCGCTCGCGCAGGACATCGCCACGCACCTGTCGATCGGGCTCGGCAAGGCCAAGGTCGGGCGTTTTTCCGACGGCG
>JBDSLQ010000252.1:0-8720 GCA_039916285.1 Caldimonas sp. | reverse complement strand
CGCGCGCCGGCGTCAAGGTGCACATCCTGCTCGACTGGGTCGGCTCGCAGAAGATGGACGAAACGCTCGTCGCCGAGATGAAGTCGGCCGGGGCCGAGATCGAGAAATACCATCCGCTGCACTGGTCGCACCTCGGCCGCCTCAACAACCGTACCCACAGGAAGCTTCTCGTCGTCGACGGCCGCGTCGGCTTCACTGGCGGCGTCGGCATCGCCGAGCAATGGAGCGGCGACGCGCAGGACCCCAAGCACTGGCGCGACACCCACTTCCAGGTCGAGGGGCCCGTGGTCGCCCAGATGCAGTCCGTCTTCATGGACAACTGGATCAAGACCACCGGCGCAGTGCTGCATGGCGCCGACCACTTTCCGGCGATCGCGCCGCTGAGCGGAGGCGGCATGGCCCAGGTGTTCAGCAGCTCGCCGAGCGGCGGCAGCGCCAGCATGGAGCTGATGTACCTGATGTCGATCACCGCCGCGAAGCGGACGATCCGGCTGTCGAGCTCGTACTTCGTCCCCAACGAGCTCGCCATCAAGACGATGGTCGAGGCGCTCAAGCGCGGCGTGAAGTTGCAGATCATCACCCCCGGCGAGCACATCGACACCGACACCGTGCGCGCCGCCTCGCGGGCACGCTGGGGCGATCTGCTCGCCGCCGGCGCCGAGATCCACGAGTACCAGCCGACGATGTACCACTGCAAGGTGATGATCGTCGACGAGTTCATGGTCTCGACCGGCTCGACCAACTTCGACGACCGCTCGTTCCGCCTCAACGACGAGGCCAACCTCAACATCTACGACAAGGCGTTCGCCGCCGAGCAGGTCGCGATCTTCGCTGCCGACCTGGCCAAGTCGCGCCGCGTCACGCTGGCCCAATGGCAGGAGCGGCCATTCAAGGAAAAGCTCCTCGAGCGCGCCGCGTCGCTGCTCGGGTCCCAGCTGTAGCGAGTGGGGGGCCGCGCTCGCGTCGCTCCGGCCGCCGAGCCACAATCGGGTCTGCGCGACATGCGCGGCGATGCGGGGAGATCCGATTGGCAGGCCAGGCATGGGCGGCAGGCAGGCGGTTGCTCGCCGACGATTTGCGCGCGCAGACAACCGCGCTGATCGCGGCCTGGCGCGCCGCGGTCGCCGCCGACCCGCTGCTCACGACGGGCGACTCGCTGCCGCGGGTTCAGCTGGAGGATCACCTGCCGGGGTGGCTCGAAGCCCTGGCCGCGGTTTTCGGCGCCGCGCCCGGAGCTCATCCGGCCACTGCCGAAGAAGTGCGTGCCGCCGAAGCCCATGGGCTGCAGCGCTGGCAGCAAGGCTACGACCTGCACGAGGTGACGCGCGAATGGGGCTGCCTGCACCGTTGCCTCGTCGCCGTGATCGAGCGCTTCGATGCTGCGCATCCCGAGCTCGACCGCGCCGTGCTGGCCGAAGCGCGGCTCAAGCTCGCCGGGCAGATCAGCGATGCGGTCAGCACCAGCGCGGAGGAATATTTCAGGCTCGAGCGCGTCGAGGCCTCCGGCAGCGTGCGCGACCTCGAGCGGGCGCTGGCCGACGTGCATGAGCTCGAGCGCCAGCGCGCCGAGCTCTGGCAGCAGGCGGCGCACGACCTGCGCGGCAACCTCGGGGTCGTCTCGAACGTCGCCCAGGGCCTGAACTTTCGCGACCTGCCGGCCGAGAGGCGCCAGGACTTCCTCGGCGTGCTGCACAACAACGTGACGGCGCTGCGTCACCTGCTCGACGACGTGACGGCGCTTGCGCGCCTGCAGGCTGGCCAGGAGCAGCGCCGTGTCGCGCCGTTCGACGCCGCCGAGCTGCTCTCCGGACTGGCCGACGACATGCGTCCGCTCGCCGACGCGAAGGGCCTGTACCTGAGATCGGCGGGACCGCAGCCGCTCGACATGCAGGGCGATCGCACCAAGGTGCGCCGCATTGCCCAGAACCTCGTTCTCAACG
The DNA here is from genome assembly GCA_039916285.1 of Caldimonas sp. Classification (GTDB taxonomy): domain Bacteria; phylum Pseudomonadota; class Gammaproteobacteria; order Burkholderiales; family Burkholderiaceae_C; genus Schlegelella_A. The sequence goes on along the minus strand of JBDSLQ010000252.1, from coordinate 6,780 downwards.
CGCTCAAGTACACGAAGAGCGGCGGCGTCACGATCACCTGGGCCGACACCACGGCGAGCGACGACGGCCGCTGGTCATTCGTCGTCGCCGACACCGGGCCGGGGTTCCATAGCGGCCCGGGCGCGCCCATCGTCAGCGCGCTGAGCGAGGCCACGACCGAATCGCGGGACGACGGCGGTGCCGAGGTGACCTCGCCGGGCGACGATGGCAGGCCGGCCCACCAGTCGCAGGGCGAAGGGCTCGGACTGGCCATCGTCAAGCGCCTCTGCGATCTGCTCAACGCGACGGTCGAGCTCGAGACGGCGCCGCACCAGGGCACGACGGTCCGCGTCCTCGTGCCCCGCCGTTACCCGGCCGCCGGCGTCTGAGCAAACTCACGCCGGCGAAGCGCCGGCTGCCGTGCGTTTTGTCGCACTCGCTTCACAGCGCTTTACCAAACGACACCGATTCGTTCATTCGCGATGCGCTGCGCGCCGCGACACTGTGCGCAGAGAGGGAGAGCGCATGGAGACCGTGATCGAGATCGAAGAGGACACTGCGACCGCGACGCAGCCGGCATCGAGGAACCAGGCGGCCGGGGCCGGCCTCACGGCTTTGCTTGCGGCCGGCCTCGCAGCGTGCGGCGGCGGTGGCGACAGCACGGCCGGCGCCGGATCGGGCGGCGGCGGCGCGGCCGCGGCACCGACTGCAAGCGAGGCGTCGCGCTTCCTGGCGCAGTCGTCGCTCGGCGCCAGCCGCAGCGAGATCGCGAGCGTGCAGGCGCTCGGCTACCCGGCCTGGCTCGACGCGCAGTTCGCGATGGCGCCGACAGCCACGCGCTGGGACTCGCTCGTCGCCGCCGGCTTCGCCGATCCGGTCTACAAGAACGGCGAGGCCGGCTTCGACGCCTGCGCCTGGAGAAAGCTGCTGGCGTCGCCCGACACGCTGCGCCAGCGCGTGACGCTCGCCCTCTGCGAGCTGATGGTGACGTCGATCGGCAGCCTGACCGGCGGCGGCTGGAAGGCGTTCGCCGCGGCGAACTATCTCGACCTGCTCGAAGCGAACGCGTTCGGCAACTTCCGCACGCTGATGCAGCAGGTCTCGACCAACACCGCGATGGGGATGTTCCTGACCTTTCGCGCCAGCAAGAAAGCGAACCCGGCGACGGGGTCGCTGCCCGACGAGAACTACGCGCGCGAGCTGATGCAGCTGTTCACGATCGGCCTGGTCCAGCTCAATCCCGACGGCACGCCGAAGTTGACCGGCGGCGCGACGACGCCGACCTACACGCAAAGCGACATCGCCGGCCTGGCGCGCGTCTTCACCGGCTGGGACTTCGACCTCCAGGGGCAGACCGGCGCCGTCGGCACGGCGACGCCCGACTTCATGCGCCGGCCGATGGTGCAGATCGCCGGCCGCCACGAGCTCGGCGCGAAGACCTTCCTCGGCATCACCATCGCTGCCAACACCGACGGCGTGCAAAGCCTGCAGATCGCGCTCGACACGATCTTCGCGCACGCCAACGTGGCGCCGTTCGTCTCGAGGCAGCTGATCCAGCGCCTGGTCGCGAGCAACCCGAGCCCGGCCTACGTCGCCCGCGTCGCCACCGTCTTCAACGACGACGGCAGCGGCGTCAAGGGCAACCTGAAGGCAGTCGTCAAGGCGGTCCTGCTCGACGAGGACGCGCGCAGCGCTGCCGTCGCCGCAGGGCCCTCGGCCGGCAAGATGCGCGAGCCGATGCTGCGCTTCGCCGGCTGGGCGCGCGCTTTCGGAGCGACATCGGCCAGCGACGCGTGGGCGATCGGCGACACCTCGAGCGCTTCGACCCGTCTCGGCCAGAGCCCGCTGCGCTCGCCGTCGGTGTTCAACTTCTTCCGCCCCGGCTACGTGCCGCCGAACAGCGCCATCGCCGCCGCTTCGCTGGTCGCGCCCGAGTTCCAGATCACCAACGAATCGACCGTCGTCGGCGCCGTCAACTACCTGCAGCGCGCGGTATCGGGCGCAGGCGTGGGCGACGTCGTCGCGAACTACGCGTCGCTGCTGGCGATCGCCGACGACGCCGTCGCACTCGTCGCCGAGATCAATCTCGTCCTCGCCGCCGGCCAGCTGAGCGCGGCGACGGCGGCGACGATCTCGACGGCGGTCGCGACGATCGCCGGCGGCAGCGATCCGAACCGGCTCAAGCGAATCCACGCCAGCCTCACGCTCGTGCTCGCCGCGCCCGAGTTCGTCGTTCTCAAGTAGGAGACCTGCGATGACGATCGATGCATCCCGGCGCGCCTTCCTGCAGCGCGCCTCGGCCCTCTCGCTCGCCGGCGGCGCCGCGCCGTGGGCGCTGAGCCTCGCCGCGATGGGCGAGGCCGCCGCGGCGGGGGCGCCAGCCGACTACAAGGCGCTCGTCTGCGTCTTCCTCTACGGCGGCAACGACTACGCCAACACCGTCGTGCCCTACGACATGACGAGCTACAACAAGTACTTCGGCATGCGGCCGACGCTCGCGTACACGCAGGCCCAGCTCGCGCCGACGCTGCTCGTGCCGTCGGTCGGGCTCGCCGGCCGCCAGTACGCGCTCGCCCCCGAGCTTCTTCCGCTGCTCGCCCACTTCAACGCCGGCAAGCTCGGCGTGATGCTCAACGTCGGCACGCTGGTCCAGCCGACGACCAAGACGCAGTACAGCAATGCGTCCGTGCCGCTGCCGCCGAAGCTCTTCTCGCACAACGACCAGCAGTCGGTCTGGCAGTCGTCGGCGCCAGAGGGCGCGGCGTCGGGCTGGGGCGGGCGGATGGGCGACCGCTTCGTCGCCGGCAACGGCAACGCCACCTTCACCTGCGTCAACGTGTCGGGCAACGCGGTTTTCCTTTCCGGCAGCACTGTGGTGCAGTACCAGGTCGCGACCACCGGTCCGGTCCCGTTCAGCGCGCTGCCTTACAGCGGCACGCAAAGCCTGTTCGGCTCGACCGCGTGCTCGGCGGCGCTGCAGTCGCTCGTCACCGCGCCGCGGACGCACCTGTTCGAGAACGAGTATTCGCGCGTCGCCAAGCGCTCGATCGACGCCGGCGCGGTGCTCACCGCGGCGCTGGCGACGGCGCCGGCGATCGCGACGCCGTTCCCGGCCGGCAACGCGCTCGCCGACCAGCTGAGGTTCGTCGCCCGGATGATCTCGACGGCATCGACGACCAGCACGAAGCGGCAGGTCTTCTTGGTCTCGATCGGCGGCTTCGACACCCACGACGGCCTCGCCGCCGTCCATCCCGGCCTGCTGACGACCGTTGCCGGGGCGATGAACGCGTTCTACCAGGCGACGATCGAGCTCGGCGTCGCCGGCCAGGTGACCACGTTCACGGCTTCCGACTTCGGCCGGACGATGACCGCCGACGACGGCAGCGACCACGGCTGGGGCAGCATGCACTTCATGCTCGGCGGCGCGGTCAACGGCGGCCGCTTCTACGGCACGGCGCCGGTGGTCGACAACGGCGGCCCCGACGACGTCGGCCAAGGCCGCATGCTGCCGAGCACCGCGGTCGACCAGTACGCGGCGACTCTCGGCAAATGGTTCGGGATCGGCGACACCGACCTGCTGACGGTGCTGCCGAACCTCGCCAACCACAACGTCTCCCAGAGAAATCTCGGCTTTGTCTGAAGGGACCGCGCCCGGGCCCCTACGCCATCTCGACGTCGTCGTACGAAAGCTCGATCGTCTCCATCAGCACGCCGCCGTCGACGCCGCGCAGCGGCGAGTACGACAGGCTCACCGGCCTGACATTGCTGAAGCGCCAGGTCCAGACGACGGTCGCGTGATCCTCGGCGAGCAGCTTCACGTTCATCACCCGCCGCGGCGGCGCCTGGCCCCTGCGGGCCTGGTCCCACCATGCGTAGAGGTCGAGCTCGCCGGTGACGCCGCGGCGCAGGACGAGACGCGGGGGGCCCGCTTCGCCGGCAATAGCGTCGGCCGGCGCAGGCGCGCCCGCGCGCCGGCCCGGCGCGCGCTCCGCGATCGTGAACGGCGCGAAGACGACTTCGGCGAAGCCGGTCCGGCCCGAGCGCGAGGCGCCGCTGCCGAACTCGACGATGAAGTTCGAGTTGCCGTGCGGGCGGTCGCGCGCGGCGGGCACGGCGCTACTCGAGCTCGAGGCGCTCGTAGGCAAGGACGATCTCCTCGATCGCGACGTCGCTGCCCTTGGCGTTGAGCGGCCCGCTGGTGTGCTTGACGATGCGGGCGCGGAGGAGCTTCCAGGTCTGCACGATGTCGGTGTGGTCCTCGCTCTGCAGCTGGATCGTGACCGTGCGCAGCGCGCTCTGGCTGCCGTTTCGGATGTCGTTCAGCCACGCATAGAGATCGAGGGAGCCTATGATGCCGCGCCTGAGGGTCACGTCGCTGGCCTTGTTGAGCCCGGTGATCTTGATCGGGCTGTTCTCCTTCGAGTTGCCGTTGCGGTACTCGGTCACCGCCACTTCGGTGGAGATCGCGCTGATCTCCTGGAATCCGGCCCGAGGTCCCTCGGCGTTGCCGTCGCCGAGATCGACGAGGAAGTTGAACTGGCAGTAGGGACGATCACGCATCACGGCCATGCCGGTCTCCTCAGTGGGGGGCTTCGCAAGGATTCTCGCCGCGCCCCGCGGCGAGGGCTAGCGCGCCAGGCAGCTCTCCGCGGTCCAGCCATAGAGCCATTCGAGCGCGTCGTAGAAGCGCTCGGGCGTTCGTCCGGACCACAGCTCGTTGCGGACGAGGCGCTCGACCCCCTGGGCGTGATAGAGCCGCCCCATCTCGCGCGTCATGAGGACGACGCGCGCAGTTCGGGCGACACGCGATCGCTGGTAGAGCGCGAACGCCGCATCGATGTCCTCGCCGGTCGCGGCCAGCGCGCGGCCGAGCGTCACGGCGTCCTCGAGCGCCATGCACGCTCCCTGCGCGAGGTACTGCAGGAGCGGATGCGCGGCATCGCCGAGCAGCGTCGTGCGGCCGTGCGTCCAGGTCGCGATCGGCTCGCGGTCGGCGGTCGCCCAACGCTTCCAGCTCTTCGGCAGGTCGAGCAGGCGACGCGCGCGCGTGCCGATGCCTTCGAAGTACGACAGCACTTCTTCGCGGCTGCCTTCGCTGACGCTCCAGGTCTCCTGGGCGCGGCTGTGGAAGGTGACGACGACGTTGTACTGGTCGCCGCCGCGCAGCGGATAGTGGACGAGGTGGCAGTTCGGGCCGACCCAGACCGCCGCCGCGTTCCAGCGCAGGTCGGCCGGGAAGTCGGCGGCATCGACGACGGCGCGGTAGACGACGTGGCCGGAAACGCGCACCTCGTCGCCGACGGTCTGCGCGCGCACCGCCGACTTGACGCCGTCGCAGCCGACCAGCGCGATCCCGCGGTGCTCGCCGCCCGCGGCGTCGAAGACGACGACGCCCCGCTCGTCTTCCTCGAAGCGGACCACCCGCGTCGACGTGATCACCTCGACGCCAGGCTGGGAGCGCACGCCCTCGAGCAGCGACAGGTGGACGTCGGCGCGGTGAATCACGCCGTACGGATTGCCGAATCGCGCGCGGAATGCGGCGCCGGTCGGGATCTCGCCGACCAGCGACTCGTCGACGGCGTCCATCATCACCATGCGATCGGTGTAGACGGCGCGGCCGCGCGCCTGCGCGCCGACGCCGAGGGCATCGAATGCCGCGAACGCGTTCGGCGCGAGCTGCACGCCGGCACCGATCTCGCCGATCTCGGCGGCCTGCTCGAGGACCGTGACGCGAAAGCCTTGCTGCGCCAGCGCCAGAGCCGCAGCGAGCCCGCCGATGCCGGCGCCGGCGACGATCACCGGGCCGGCGTCCGGGCTCACGTCATCTTCTCTTCGCGCCAGAGGCCGAGCACTTCCTGCACCGGCCGGTCCGAGAAGCTGAACAGGATCGTGTCGTCGGCTGCATCGAGGGCGAAGGCGCGCCACGACGGTACGACGAAGACGTCGCGCCGGGCGAAGTCGAAGGTGCTCGCGGCGGCGCCGGCGCCAGCGCCGTCGATCGTCGCCCGCCCGCCGCCCTCCAGGCAGACATAGACGGTGCTGTCGCTGCTGCGGTAGCGCCGCGTGACGAAGCCTTTCGGCAGGCGCTGCGCGAAGGTGCCGATGGTCGGCATCGGCGAGCGGCCGGTGGCCGGGTTGACGAAGCGCTGCTTGAAGCCGAAGTGCGGGTCGGCGGCGCCGCGCGCGATGCCGGCGAGCGCGTCGCGCGTCCGCGCGAACGGATAACTGAACACGCGCGACGGCTCGTGCGGCATCGGCGCATGGTCGAGCGGCAGCATGTTGCTGCCGTAGCGGTGCAGCGCATCGCCTTCAGCGCGCGTCGCCACCTGCGACGTGACGCTGCTCTTCTCGGCGAAGCCGGCGTCGAGGAACCGGACCAGCGGAATGTCGAGGCCGTCGAGCCAGACGACGGGATCGACGCCGTCGTTGCCGTGGTCGTGGTAGGTCCACGACGGCGTGATGATGAAGTCGCCGTAGCGCATCGTCGTGCGTTCGCCGTCGACCGCCGTGTAGGCGCCTTCGCCGTCGAGGACGAGGCGAAGTGCCGACTGCGTGTGGCGGTGTGCCGGCGCGACCTCGCCCGGCAATATCAGCTGCAGGCCGGCGTAGAGCGACTGGGTGATGCACGACTGGCCGCGCAGCGCCGGGTTCTCGAGGACGAGGACGCGCCGCTCGGCCTCCTCGGCGCTGATCAGGCGGCCGGCCTCGAGCACGTGCGGCCGCACGTCCTGGTAGCGGAAATGGACCGGCGCAATCGGGCTGGTCGGCTGCGGCGGGACGAGCGCGCCGAGCACCTCCCAC
>JBDSLQ010000251.1:0-14453 GCA_039916285.1 Caldimonas sp. | reverse complement strand
GGCACGACCGGGATCGGCTCGCGCGTGATGTCGACGTTGGCGAAGTTGTGGCCGATCTCGAGCACGCTCGGCAGCCGCTTCCTGATCGTCTCGGCGCCGAGGTGGGTCATGTCGAGGACCATGTAGTCCTTCAGCGGCCCGCAGCCCCGCCCTTCCTTGATCTCCTGATCCATGCAGCGCGAGACGAAGTCGCGCGGCGCGAGGTCTTTCAGGGTCGGCGCGTAGCGCTCCATGAAGCGCTCGCCGGTGTTGTTGCGCAGGATCGCACCTTCGCCGCGGCAGCCCTCGGTGAGCAGAACGCCGGCGCCGTAGACGCCCGTCGGGTGGAACTGCCAGAACTCCATGTCCTCGAGCGGCAGGCCGGACCGCGCCGCCATGCCGAGGCCATCGCCGGTATTGATGAAGGCATTGGTCGACGCGGCAAAGATGCGCCCCGCGCCGCCGGTCGCGAGCATCACCGCCTTGGCCTGCAGGACGTGCAGCTGGCCGGTCTCCATCTCGAGCGCAGTGACGCCGACGACCGCCCCTTCGGCGTCGCGGATCAGGTCGAGCCCCATCCACTCGACGAAGAAATTGGTGCGTGCCCTGACGTTCTGCTGGTAAAGCGTGTGCAGCATCGCGTGCCCGGTGCGATCGGCCGCGGCGCAGGCGCGCTGCACCGGCTTTTCACCGTAGTTCGCGGTGTGGCCGCCGAACGGCCGCTGATAGATCGTGCCGTCCGGGTTGCGGTCGAACGGCATGCCGAAATGCTCGAGCTCGTAGACGACGTTGGGCGCCTCGCGGCACATAAACTCGATCGCGTCCTGGTCGCCGAGCCAGTCGCTGCCCTTGACGGTGTCGTAGAAGTGGTAGTGCCAGTTGTCCTCGCTCATGTTGCCGAGCGAAGCGCCGATGCCGCCTTGCGCCGCGACGGTGTGCGAGCGGGTCGGGAAGACCTTGGTGAGCACGGCGACGTTGAGTCCGGCAAGCGATAGGCGCAGGGACGCCTGCATGCCCGAGCCGCCGGCGCCGACGATGACGACGTCGAAGCGGCGCGTCGGCGCCGCGGAGGTATGGACGGCCGGCGCCTCGATCACAGCCTCCACAGCACCTGGATCGCCCAGCCGGCGCAGCCGACCAGCCAGGCGATCGTCACGATGTCGAGGATCAGCCGCACCGACACCGCGTTGACGTAATCCATCCAGATGTCTCGCATGCCGACCCACACGTGGTACAGCATCGAGACGATGGTCACGAAAGCGAGCACCTTCATCCACTGCGGCGCGAAGATCGCCGACCAGCGGTAGTAATCGAGCTTGCCGCCGAGGAGCACCTGGACCACGAGCACGATCGTGAACAGCGCCATCAGCAGCGACGTGATCCGCTGCGCAAGCCAATCGCGCAGGCCGTAGTGAGCGCCGACGACGAGGCGACGGGAACCGTATGAGGTGCTCATGCAGCGCTCAGATGAACAGCTTGTAGCCGAGGGCGAAGGCGACGACGGTGCTGAGGACGATGACGACGAGCGCCGAACTGCGCCCGAAGGCCAGGCCGACGTCGTGCGTCGCGTCCATCCAGAGGTGGCGCAGGCCGGCGCAGAAGTGAACGAGGTAGGCCCAGATCAGCGCGAAGGCGACGAGCTTCCAGAGCCAGCCCGGCAGCCCGCCTCCACCGGACGCGAAGACAGCCGCGAACTGCTCGTACGAGACCTCGGACGTCAGGCTGCTGTCGAACATCCAGATCGTGAACGGCAGCAGCAGGAACATCGCGGCACCGCTGATGCGATGCAGGATCGACACCCAGCCCGCTGCCGGCAGGCGATAGGACGTGAGCTGTGAGACGTGGATGTTGCGATAGACCGGCAGCCGCTTCAGAGGTTGTTCTTTGAGGGAGGTGACCATGTCGATCGTGAGTTCCGAGCGCGTTCTGTTCAGCCGGTCGATATTATTGCAATGCAGCAGACTTTACTCGCCCTACTCCAGGAGAAGCCCTGATGAAGCCACCCGTCCGTGTCGCGGTCACCGGCGCCGCCGGCCAGATCGGCTATGCCCTGCTCTTTCGCATTGCCGCCGGAGAAATGCTCGGCAGGGACCAGCCGGTCATCCTGCAGATGCTCGAGATCCCAGACGAGAAGGTCCAGAAGGCCCTCAAGGGCGTGATGATGGAGCTCGACGATTGCGCCTTTCCGTTGCTCGCGGGAATGACTGCGCATGGCGACCCGATGACCGCCTTCAAGGACGCCGACTACGCGCTGCTCGTCGGCTCCAGGCCGCGCACGCCGGGAATGGAGCGCAAGGACCTCCTCGCCGTCAACGGCCAGATCTTCACGGCGCAGGGCAAGGCGCTCAACGCGGTCGCCTCGCGCAAGGTGAAGGTGCTCGTCGTCGGCAACCCGGCCAACACCAACGCCTGGATCGCGATGAAGAGCGCGCCCGACCTGCCGCGGAAGAACTTCACGGCGATGCTCCGGCTCGACCACAACCGCGCCGCCAGCCAGCTCGCCGCCAGGACGGGCAAGCCGGTCGCGGCGATCGACAAGCTCGCCGTCTGGGGCAATCACTCCCCGACGATGTACGCCGACTACCGCTTTGCGACCATTGACGGCCAGTCGGTGAAGGCGATGATCGCCGACGATGCCTGGAACAAGGACACTTTCCTGCCGACCGTCGGCAAGCGGGGCGCCGCGATTCTCGAGGCGCGCGGTCTGTCCTCGGCGGCATCGGCTGCCAACGCGGCGATCGACCACGTGCGCGACTGGGCACTCGGCTCGAACGGCAAATGGGTGACGATGGGCATCCCGTCCGATGGCCAGTACGGCATTCCGAAGGACACGATGTTCGGCTTCCCGGTGACGACGACGGGCGGCGCCTACCAGGTCGTCGACGGCCTGGCGATCGACGACTTCAGCCGCGAGCGGATCGACCTGACGCTGAAAGAGCTGCAAGAGGAGCAGGAAGGCGTCAGGCACCTCGTCTGATCGCGGGCTCTGCCCGTGCCGTGACGCAATGCCCGAGATGGCCGTAACGGCCGGTAAACCAGGCGCCATGCGCTGGCGAGCGCAGCACAATCGCGCCGATCGTTGCCTCCTGAAAGGTCATCGCCATGTCGACTCGTTTCCATCTTTGCGCGCCGGCTGTCGCCGCGCTCATCGCCTGCGCGTTCAGTGCCACCTCGGTCGTCGCCGCCGACGCCCCCGCCAAACCTCCTGCGAAGCCCGCAGCCAAGACCAAGGCCAAGGCGGCGCCCGCCCCGGCCGCTTACACGGTTCCCGACGCCCAGCCTGACCAGGTCAAGGCCGCCGAGCTGGTCTTCTACGGCCCCTACGACTGCGAGTTCCAGCAGACCGTCAACATCACGCAGAGCCCGAAGCACTCGGCCTACGTCGACGTCAAGCACGGCGCCAAGGCGTGGCTGATGAAGCCGGTGCTGTCGTCGACGGGGGCGATTCGTCTCGAGGACGTCCGCGGTGAGACGCTGATGGTGCAGATCGCGAGCAAGTCGATGCTGCTCAACGTCAAGAGCGCGCAGCGCATCGTCGATGATTGCATCAGCCCGAAGCAGCGCGAGATGATTGCCGAAGCCAAGGCCGCCAAGGCGGCCTCCGAGCCCGGAACGGCCACGGCGCTGCCGCTCCTCAAGTAAGACGTCAACCCGCGGGATCGCAATGTCGACGACGCGCCCTGAGGGGCGCGTCGCCGTTTGCGCCGCGCCTTGGCGAAGGCGCCTGCCCCTTCCGGCAATCGGGCCGCTCGATAATCGCGGCATGAAGCGCCCCTTCAACTTCAGCCCCGGCCCGGCCGTCCTCCCCGAGCCGGTCCTGCGCCGCGCCGCCGATGAAATGCTCGACTGGCATGGCACCGGAATGTCGGTGACGGAGATGAGCCATCGCGGCAAGGAGTTCATGTCGATCTACGGCGCCGCGCAGGCGAAGCTGCGCGGGCTGCTCGCCATCCCCGACGACTACAAGCTCCTGTTCCTGCAGGGCGGCGCGATCGGCCAGAACGCGATCGTGCCGATGAACCTGCTGCGCGGAAAGCGCAGTGCCGACTACGTCGACACCGGCGACTGGTCGAAGCGATCGATCGCCGAGGCGGGACATTTCTGCACCGTCAACGTCGCTGCCAGCGCCGAAGGCAACGGCTTCACAGCGATCCCGCCGCAAAGCGAATGGCGACTCGACCGGGGCGCCGCATACGTCCACATCTGCTCGAACGAAACCATCATCGGCCTCGAGTACCACTGGACGCCCGACACCGGCGCAGTGCCGCTGGTCGCCGACATGTCGTCGGACATCCTGTCGCGGCCGATCGACGTCTCGCGCTACGGGCTGATCTACGCCGGCGCGCAGAAGAACATCGGCCCGGCCGGGCTGACGCTCGTCATCATTCGCGACGATCTTCTCGGCGGTGCCTTGACGACGACGCCGAGCGCGTTCAACTACCAGATCCAGGCCGCCAACGACTCGATGATCAACACGCCGCCGACCTTCGCGATCTACCTCGCGGGGTTGGTCTTCGACTGGGTCGGCGAACAGGGTGGCCTGGCGGCGATGGCCGGACGCAACCGCGCCAAAGCCGACCTCCTCTACGGCTGCCTCGACGCCAGCGGCTTCTATCGCAAGCGCGTCGGCGCCGCCGATCGCTCGCTGATGAACGTCTGCTTTCACCTTCCCGATCCGGCTCTCGACGCGGCCTTTCTCGAAGGTGCGCGCGAGGCCGGCTTGCTCAACCTCAAGGGACACCGGATCGTGGGCGGCTTGCGGGCCTCGATCTACAACGCCATGCCCATCGAGGGCGTGCAGTCCCTGGTGCGCTACATGCAAGGTTTCGAGAAGCGCCACGGCTGAGATCGTTGACGCCCCGGCACGCCGCCGGCTGGCGATTTCTGCTTGAATATGCACGGCTAGGTATGTATGATTCATGCATACAGCACCGGAGGGCAGATGGAAGCGACAGTTGCCGAGCGCGGACAGATCACCTTGCCCAAAGCCGTGCGAGATGCCCTCGGCCTGACCAAGGGCACGCAGCTCAAGGTCGAGCTCGACGGCGGCCGCATCATCCTGCGCAAGAACGTCGACGATGCGTTGTCGCGCCTGCGCGGCCGCTTCAGGCTGCCCGAGGGCATGACCTCCGACGACGTCATGCGGGAACTGCGCGGCCGGGCACCAGGCGACCCCTATCCCCCGCCCGACGGCGCACCGCGCAAGCAGGGGCCGCGCAAACCTCGCAAATGATCGCCGTCGACTCCTCGGTGGTCGTCGACCTGCTCGGCCGCGATGAGCGCGCCGAAGCTGCGGAAGACGCACTTCGCCGGGCCCTGGCGCTCGGCCCCGTCGTCGTCTGCGACGTCGTCGTCGCCGAGGTCGGCGCCGGGCTCGGCTACGGCAGCGACCTGGTCGAGACGTTGGAGGACGCCGGCATCCTGTATTCGCAGACCGAACTGCGCTCGGCGATGCGCGCCGGCGAGATGCAGCGGCGCTACAAGCAACGCCTGGAAAGCGAGAGCCGGAGCACGTCGGTGCGGCGATTGGTGCCCGATTTCCTCATCGGCGCGCACGCCCTGTTGCAGTGCAGTGCGCTTATCACTCGCGACGCAGACTTCTTCCGCGACTACTTCAAGGGCCTGCGCGTTATCGTGCCCAAAGCCCCGCCTTGAGCCCTATCCTAAGGACGACCATGACCCACGCTTTCGCCACCACGCTGCAGACCTTCAAGACGCGCTCGGGCAAGAGCGGCAGCTTCTATTCGCTGCCCGAGCTGCAGAAGACCTACCCGAACGTCGCCCGCCTTCCGGTCTCGATGCGCATCGTCCTCGAGTCGGTGCTGCGCAACTGCGACGGCAAGAAGGTGACGCCGGAGCACGTGGTCGAGGTCGCGGGCTGGCAGGCCAACGCTCTGCGCGAGGACGAGATCCCGTTCGTCGTCGCCCGCGTCGTCCTGCAGGATTTCACCGGCGTACCTCTGCTCGCCGACCTGGCGGCGATGCGGACGGTCGCCAAGGCGATGGGCAAGGATCCGAAGTCGATCGAACCGCTGGTGCCGGTCGACCTCGTCGTCGACCACTCGATCATGATCGACTACTTCGGCACCAAGGATGCGCTCGACCTGAACATGAAGCTCGAGTTCAAGCGCAACCTCGAGCGCTACCAGTTCATGAAGTGGGGAATGCAGGCGTTCGACACCTTCGGCGTCGTCCCGCCCGGCTTCGGCATCGTCCACCAGGTCAACCTCGAGTACCTCGCGCGCGGCGTCCACAAGGGGCTCGCGCCGGGAGAGGGCGCGGCACCGGTCTACTACCCCGACTCGCTCGTCGGCACCGACAGCCACACGACGATGATCAACGGCATCGGGGTCGTCGGCTGGGGCGTCGGCGGCATCGAGGCCGAGGCGGCGATGCTCGGCCAGCCGGTCTACTTCCTGACGCCCGACGTCGTCGGCTTCGAGTTCAGCGGGCGCCTGCGCGAAGGCGTCACGGCAACCGACCTGGTGCTCGCCGTCACCGAGATCCTGCGCCGCGAGAAGGTGGTCGGCAAGTTCGTCGAGTTCTTCGGCGTCGGCACCGAGAGCCTCTCGGTGCCCGACCGGGCGACGATGGCCAACATGGCGCCTGAATACGGCGCGACGATGGGTTTCTTTCCGGTCGACGACAAGACGATCGAGTATTTCCGGGGCACCGGCAGGACGGCGAGCGAGATCGAGTTCTTCGAGGCCTACTTCAAGGCACAAGGTTTGTACGGGATGCCTCGCGCGGGCCAGATCGACTACAGCAAGGTCGTCCGCCTCGATCTCGGCACCGTCGCGCCGAGTCTGGCCGGGCCCAAGCGGCCGCAGGACCGGATCGAGATCGGCCGCGTCAAGGACCAGTTCACCTCGCTGTTCAGCAAGTCGCCGGCGGAGAACGGCTTCAACCAGCCCGCCGGCCACCTGCTCACGCGCCATCACGTGCGCGCCACCGAGAGCCGCGCGGCGCCGCTCGTCGACGACGCCGCGACCGGGGTGCCGCGCACGCCGTCGGTTCCGCCCGGGGCGCCGCGCTTCGTCGAGGAGATGGCCGCGAACAAGCCGACGCTCGCCGCGGCGCTGCGCAAGGCCGAGCCCGAGCTGGCGCAGAGCAGCGACCTGACGATCGGCAACGGCGACGTGCTCATCGCCGCGATCACGTCGTGCACCAACACCTCCAACCCGAGCGTCATGATCGGCGCCGGCCTGCTCGCCAAGAAGGCGGTCGAGGCCGGCCTCACGGTCGCGCCGCACATCAAGACCTCGCTGGCGCCGGGGTCGCGGATCGTCACCGAGTACCTGACGCGCGCCGGCCTTCTGCCATACCTCGAGAAGCTCGGCTTCGCTCTCGCCGCCTACGGCTGCACGACCTGCATCGGCAACGCCGGCGACCTGACGCCCGAGATCAACGACGCGATCACCGGGAACGACCTCGTCTGCGCCGCCGTGCTGTCGGGCAACCGCAACTTCGAGGCGCGCATCCACCCGAACCTGAAGGCGAATTTCCTCGCCAGCCCGCCGCTCGTCGTCGCCTACGCGATTGCGGGCACCGTGCTGCGCGATCTGATGACCGAGCCGGTCGGCAAGGGCGCCGGCGGCCGGGACGTCTGGCTCGGCGACATCTGGCCGACCAGCGACGAGATCGCGGCGCTGATGAAATTCGCCATGGACGGCAAGGCCTACAAGGCCAACTACGACAAGGTCGCGAGCGAGCCTGGGCTGCTGTGGGAAAAGATCCGCGGCGTCAACGGCCAGGTCTACAACTGGCCGACGTCGACCTACATCGCCGAGCCGCCGTTCTTCGAGGGCTTCGAGATGCAGCCGCCGCCGCCGCCGGCGGCGATCCAGGGCGCGCGCGCGATGGCCCTGTTCGGTGACTCGATCACGACCGACCACATCTCGCCCGCAGGCGCGATCAAGGAATCGTCGCCGGCCGGGATCTGGCTGAAGGAGCATGGCGTCACCAAGGCCGACTTCAACTCCTACGGCTCGCGGCGCGGCAACCACGACGTGATGATGCGCGGCACGTTTGCCAACGTCCGCATCAAGAACCTGATGATCCCGCCGGGCGACGACGGCTCGCGCGAGGAAGGCGGCGTGACGATGTTCCAGCCTTCGACGGAGAAGATGTTCATCTACGACGCGGCGATGAAGTACATGGCCGAGGGAACGCCGACGATCGTCTTCGGTGGCGAGGAGTACGGCACCGGCTCGAGCCGCGACTGGGCCGCGAAGGGCACGCAGCTTCTCGGCATCAAGGCCGTCGTCGCGAAGAGCTTCGAGCGGATCCACCGCTCGAACCTGGTCGGCATGGGAGTGCTGCCGCTGCAGTTCAAGCCGGGCGACTCATGGGAATCGCTCGGCATCCACGGCGACGAGACCTTCGACGTCGAAGTCGGCACGACGCTGCGCCCGCAGCAGGATGCGACCCTCATCATCCATCGCGGCAAGGACAAGCCGCGCCGCATCCCGCTCATCCTGCGCATCGACACGCCGATCGAGGTCGACTACTACAGGCACGGCGGCATCCTGCCCTTCGTGCTGAGGCAGCTGCTCGCGGCCTGACGGCCGCGGCGCGGCTGAACAGGATTGCTCCCGCCCCAACCCCTCCCTCCGAGAGGGAGGGGCCGGCCGCGTCGGGGCCGCGCTGCGCTGCTCCCGTGTGGGTTAGTCGCGGCTCGAGTCGCGCGAGCACTCGGGGTCGGGGCCGGTCCCGGTCTCGGTCACGTGGCCGCTGGTATTGCCGATCGACACCTGGAACACCATGCAGTCGCCTTCCAGCCCGCCGAAGCGATAGTTCCAGACCTGCAGCCGCTGGTAGCCGACCGGAAAGATGAACGCCGGCCGGCCGAGCCGCGTCAGCACCTCGCTCTGCGACATCCCCGGCTGGATGGTCGCGAACGTCGACAGGTTGAGCACCTGCTGGTTTCGAACCAGGCGGCCCGCCGCGTCGAAGTCGAGCATGTAGGTGTCCTTGCCGCGCCGGAACGCGACCCGCGTCGTGCCGTCCGCCAGGCGGTACTCGTCGCCGGCGCCGAGCACCTTGCGCGCTTCCGCGATCGCAGTGCCCGGCGGCAGCGAGGCCGGCGACTTGAACAGGGTGCACGAGGCCGCTGCCGCCGCGAGCAACAGGGCTGCGCTGAGGCGCACGGCGGCTCCGGGCTCTGACTTCATCTCTGCTCCGCTGATCGGTGAAGGTTCGCGACGATTCTGGAGCAGCTCGCTTGTCCCCGTTCGAACCCTGCTCTCTAGAATCTCCGGATCGATACGACCCTGGCCTCCTCCCTCGCGCCGGCCTTCGTCGAGCGGCTTGCGCACGGCATCCGCGTCGTCGACACCGGCTTTCACCGGCCGCTCTTCGACGCTGCCTACCTGGTCGTCGAACGCGGCCGCGCCGCCTTCGTCGACGCCGGCACTAACCATTCGGTGCCCCGCCTGCTCGCGGCTCTCGCCGCCGAGGGGCTAGGCGTCGATGCAGTCGACTTCGTGATTCCGACCCACGTCCACCTTGATCACGCCGGCGGCGTCGGCCTGCTGATGCGGCACCTGCCGGAAGCGCGGCTCATCGTCCACCCGCGCGGCGCGCGCCACCTCGCCGAGCCGGGGCACCTCATCAGGGGCGCGACGGCGGTCTACGGGCCCGAGGAGGTCGAGCGCTCATACGGCACGCTGGTCCCGGTCGAAGCGGGCCGGATCTCGACCACGAGCGAGGGTGAGACGATCGAGCTCGCCGGCCGGCCGCTGCTGTTCCTCCATACCCCCGGCCACGCGATGCACCACCACTGCATCTGGGACGCCGCCAGCCGGGGCTTCTTCACCGGCGACACCTTCGGCCTTTCGTACCGCGACTTCGACACCGCTGCGGGCGCCTGGATCATGCCGACGACGACGCCGGTGCAGTTCCAGCCCAAGGCGCTGCGCCTCTCGATCGAGCGCATGCTCGCCTTCGATCCGGACTGGATCTATGTCACCCATTACGGACGGGTCGGCGACGTGGCGCGCCTTGCAGCGTTGCTGCTGTCGCAGCTCGACGAGATGGTCGCTTTCGCGCTCTCGACGCCGCCCGGGCCCGAGCGCCACGCCCGGCTGATGCGCGGCCTCAAGGAAATTCACCTGAACAGCCTGCGCACGCACGGCGTCATGCTGAGCGACGAGCGCATCCGCGAGCTGCTCGCGCTCGACCTCGAGCTGAACGCGCAAGGCATCGCCATCTGGCTCGACCGGGCGACGCCATGAGCCAGGTCCGTTTCGATTTCAGCGGCCAGGTCGTGGTCGTCACCGGCGCGGCGAACGGCATCGGCGCGGCGTGCGCGCGCCTGTTCGCAGCGAGCGGCGCGGCGGTCGCGCTGTGGGACATCGACGCTGTCGCGGTCCGCTCGCTGGCTGCGGAGATCGCCGCCCAGGGCCTGCGCGTCGAGGGCTTCGCCTGCAACGTCGCGCGCAGCGCCGAGGTCGAAGCCGCGCTCGTCGGGACGGTCGCGGCGTTTGGCCGGGTCGACGTCCTCGTCAACAACGCCGGCATCTTTCGCGCCGCCGATTTCCTCGACATCGCCGAAGCCGACTGGGACGCCGTCATCGACGTCAACCTGAAGGGCGCGTTCCTGGTCGGCCAGGCCGTCGCGCGCGCGATCGTCAAGTCGGGCGGCGGCGCGATCGTCAACATGAGCTCGGTCAACGGCGTCACGGCGATCGCGTCGATCGCAAGCTACAACGCAAGCAAGGGCGGCATCGACCAGCTGACGCGGGTGATGGCGCTTTCGCTCGCCGACCTCGGCGTCCGCGTCAACGCCGTCGCGCCGGGAACGATCGCGACCGAGCTGGCGCGGAAAGCCGTGCTCGGCAGCGCCGAAGCGGCGGCGCGGATCATGAGCAGGACGCCGCTCAGGCGCCTGGGCGCGCCGGAGGAAGTGGCTGCGGTGTGCGCGTTTCTCGCCAGCGACGCGGCGAGCTACATGACCGGCGAGGTCGTCTACGTCGACGGCGGCCGGCTCGTGCTCAACTACACGATGCCGCCGCTGCCGACGTGAGCCGCGTCGACTTGGTCGAGGCGATCCGGCTGGTCTTGCTTCACGGTCCGCGGGAGGGTATCTTCAGGCCAACTGGTGCCTGGGAGACACGAATGCGCCGAAGCCTTGAACTCATCCTGTCGGCGGCTCTTGTCGGCCTCGTCTCGGCCTCACCGCCTGCCACTGCTGCCGTGACCTATGCGTTCTTTGCAGGTGCCGGGAGCGGGCCGACGTCGGTCACCTTCCAGTTCGTCGTCACGACGCCCGAATTCATCACCGGCTTTGCCCAGCTTTCTCCGACCACGGCATCGTGCGCGGTGACGTCGCCGACCTTCGAAAGCTGCAGCATCGGCAGCGAGATCTCCTTTGCCCCTCGCTTGATCGGCGTCAACCCCAGCATCGGGTTTTCTGCGCTGCTCAAGCCGATCAACAGCGACTTTTTCATCTCGCAAGGCTTCGGCGCGAGCTTTGGCGTCCCGCCCGGCGCCGCAATCTTCGACACGCCGGGGTTCTACACGGCGACTTCGCTGTCCGGTCTCTTGGTCGCGACGCTCCAGGTCAGCGAGATCGCGGGCCCGCCGCCGCCGCCCATTCCCGAGCCGTCGACCTGGCTGCTGCTGGCCGGCGGACTGGGTCTGGCCGGCGCGGCAGCGAGGCGGCGGCGTTTGCGATAGGCAGGCGCCGAGGATTGATTCCGCAGAGGGTCGCCCGGGTCCAGGGCCGCCCCGGTTCGCGCACTACAACCCGCTGGGCATGGTCCACCGCGGCAGGTTCGCGATGCTGCTCGACTCGGCGCTCGGCCGCGCGGTCGCGTCGACGCTGCCGTCAGGCAGACCTACACGATGGTCTAGCTCAAGGTCAGCATCGTCCGGTCGCTGAGCGACAGGGTGCCGTTCGTTCGCGCCGAAAGCTGGGGCATCCCAGGGCGGCAACCGCACGGCCACCGCCGATGCGCGCCCGCAGACCCGATGGCAGGCTGTACGCTCACGGCTCCACCACCTGCTTCGTACTCGACGCCCATGAGATTTCTCCACACCATGCTCCGGGTCGGCGACCTGCAGCGCTCGATCGACTTCTACACGCGCCTGATGGGCATGCGCCTTCTGCGAACCACCGAGCGGCCCGAACAGGGCTATTCGCTGGCGTTCGTCGGCTACGGCTCGAACCCGGAGCAGGCCGAGATCGAGCTCACCCACAACCACGGCACGAGTTCGTACGAGCTCGGCACCGCGTACGGCCACATCGCCCTCGGCATGAAGGACATTTATTCCGCGTGCGAAAAGATCCGCGCCGGCGGCGGCCAGGTGACGCGCGAGCCCGGTCCGGTCAAGGGCGGCACGACGGTGATCGCTTTCGTCACCGACCCCGACGGCTACAAGATCGAGCTGATCGAGCGCGACGCCTGAACGCTATCTCGGCGCCAGGCTCGCCGCTTCCTTCGCGAGCCGCTCGATGCGAGGCCAGTCGGCCGCCGCGAGCGCGTCCGGCGGCGTCAACCAGGAACCGCCGACGACCTTGACGTTGGAAAGCGCGAGGTAGTCGGGCGCCGTCGCCGCGGTGATCCCGCCGGTCGGGCAGAACGCCACGTCGGCGAAGACGCTCGCCCACGCCTTCAGCATCGGCGCTCCGCCGGCGGCGACGGCGGGAAAGAACTTGAGGAAGCGAAAGCCCTCCTCGGCGGCGTCCATCACCTCGCTCGCCGTCGCCACGCCGGGCAGGAGGAGGAGGCCCAACTCGCGGCACGCGGCGGCGACGCGCGGCGACCAGCCCGGGCTGACCGCGAAGCGCGCGCCGGCAGCGAAGGCGGCGCGCGCGTCGGCGCCATTGCGCACCGTGCCGGCGCCGACGACGACGTCGGGAATCGCCCGCGCGATCGCAGCGATCGCCGCCAGGGCCGCCGGCGTTCGCAGCGTCACCTCGACGACGCGAACGCCGCCGGCGAGCAGCGCGCGCGCCATCGGCACCGCGTCGTCGGCGCGCTCGATGACGACGACCGGGATCACCGGCCCGTGGCTCGCCAGTTCGAGCGGATCGAGCGGGCCGGCGCGTTTCGCTAGAGCCACGTGCACGCTCCTTCCTCGGCCGAGACGACGTTCTTGCGCATGCCGGCAAAGAGCTCGCGGCCGAGGTCGTGCGCATTTGCCTCCGCCTGCGCAGGCGCGAGCGTCGCCGGCTCGCGTCGCTGCCACTCGCCGGCGTCGACCAGCGCGGCGAGCGTTCCCGCATGCGCATCGACGCGGATCACGTCGCCGTCGCGAACGCGGCCGAGCGGCCCGCCGGCGACGACCTCGGGGCTGACGTGGATGGCCGCCGGCACCTGCCCCGACGCGCCGCTCATTCGGCCATCGGTGACGAGGGCGACGCGAAATCCCTTCTTCTGCAGCGCGCCGAGCGGGGGCGTCAGCTTGTGCAGCTCGGGCATGCCGTTCGCGCGCGGGCCCTGGAAGCGGACCACGGCGACGAAGTCGCGCTCGAGCTTGCCGGCAGCGAAGGCGGCGAGCATCTCTTCCTGGGAATCGAACACCAGCGCCGGCGCCTCGACGATCCAACAGTCGGCGGGAACCGACGAGACCTTGATCACGGCGCGCCCGCAGTTGCCGCTGAGCAGCTTCAGGCCGCCCTCCTCGCTGAACGGCTGGCTCACGCGCCGGATGATGGTGTCGTCGCCGCTCTCCGCGGCCAGCGACCGCCATGCGACGCGGCCGGCGTCGCCGACCGGGATGCGGGTGTAGTCGGCGAGCCCGCCGGCGGCGACCGTGGCGGCGTCGTCGTGCAGGCAGCCGCCCTCGATCAGCTCGCGTATGACGAGGCCCGGTCCGCCCGCGGCCTGGAACTGGTTCACGTCGGCGCTGCCGTTCGGATAGACCCGCGCCAGCAGCGGTGTCGCCCGCGACAGGTCGGAAAAGTCGCTCCAGTCGATGACGATGCCGGCCGAGCGCGCCACCGCGACCCAGTGGATGAGGTGGTTGGTCGAGCCGCCGGTCGCGAGCAGCGCGACCATCGCGTTGACGATCGAGCGCTCGTCGACCAGGCGGCCGATCGGCAGGAAGCGCGCTGCGCCGCCGTCGAGTGCGGCCTGCGGCCACGATGCATTCGCGAGGACGAGCCGGACCGCCTCTGCCGTCAGCGCGTCGCGCAGGCCGTCGTGCGGATGGATGAAGGCGGCGCCGGGAACGTGCAGCCCCATGGCCTCGAGCAGCATCTGGTTGCTGTTGGCGGTGCCGTAGAAGGTGCAGGTGCCGGGGCTGTGGTACGACGCCGCCTCGGCCGCCATGAGCGCGCCGCGGTCGACGCGGCCGAGCGCGAACTGCTCGCGCACGCGGGTCTTCTCGGCGTTGGCCAGGCCACTGCCCATCGGCCCGCCGGGCACGAACACGCACGGCAGGTGGCCGAAGTGGAGCGCGCCGATGAGCAGGCCCGGGACGATCTTGTCGCAGATGCCGAGCAGGAGCGCGGCGTCGAAGACGTC
>JBDSLQ010000250.1:0-4534 GCA_039916285.1 Caldimonas sp. | reverse complement strand
GGTCTCGCCAAGTCGAAGAACATGATCTCGATCCGCATCCTGAAGTCGATCAGCCCCGGCTACGCGCAGCAATGGATCAGGCGCTTCGGCTTCGATGCCGACAAGCATCCCGCCTATCTGCCGATGGCGCTGGGCGCCGGTGCCGTGACGCCGTTGCAGATGGCATCAGCGTACGGCGTCTTCGCCAACGGCGGCTATCGCGTCAACCCGCTCCTCATCAGCCGCATCACGGACAACAAGGGGCACGTCATCAACGAGGCGCGCGTGCCGCTGCTCGACGAGTCGGCGCGAACGATCGACGCGCGCAACGCCTTCATCATGACCAGCCTGCTGCAGGAAGTGACCCGCTCGGGCACCGCGGCGAAAGCGCAGGCGCAGCTCAAGCGGCCCGATGTCTTCGGCAAGACCGGCACCACCAACGACTCGCACGACGCCTGGTTCGCGGGCTGGCAGAAGAACATCGTCGCCGTCGTCTGGATGGGGTACGACGACCCCAGGAAGCTCGGCGACCGGGAAACCGGCGGCGGTCTCGCGCTGCCTATCTGGATCGACTACATGACGACGATGCTGAAAGGCGTTCCGGTCCAGGAGCCGACTGCACCGGACGGGGTCGTCAACCAAGGTGGCGAGTGGTACTACGAGGAGTACGCGCGCGGCGGCGGGGTGAGCAGCCTCGGCCTCGAGGACAAGGCAGCGCCGACGCCGCCGAGCGACGAGGAGCGCAACAGCATCCTCGATCTGTTCCGGCGCTGACGCCGGCGCCGGGAATCCCGCTCCTAGGCAGGCTCGAAGCGAAGCGGCCGTCCCGCCTGCTCGCTCGCACAATCCGAGAGGACGTCGAAGAACTCGCGGCCGTCTCGGCTGCCGATCCAGCGGCCGCCGATCGAGCGGAAGTGAAAGCCGCCGGATCGCGCCGCCAGCCACAGCTCCTGCAGCGGCGGCTGGGTGTTGACGACGACCTTGCTGCCGTTCGGAAAGGCGAGCTCGAGCAGGCCGCCGGTGCGACTGGCGTCGATGTCGATGACGTCTTCCTGGAGAAAGCGGTCGGCGGTGGCCTCGACCGCGGCGAGCACCGCGCCCGTCCGCGCGTCGTAATCGGCGCCGGATAGCGAGTCGGTGGGGGTGGGAACGCTGCTCACGATCGATAAAATCGGCGGATGACAAGACGCGCCGGCAGTGTAATGGCGACGGCTGCACGGGCGCTCGCCGTGGCTGCGGTATCTGCCGTGCTCGTGGCCTGCGGCCAGAAGGGGCCCCTCGCCCTCGCCAGGCCAGCGCCTTCGGCAATCCTGCCGGCGCCCACTTCGGCGCCTGCTGTGGGGGTGCCTGCGGCGCCACCCGCGTCGGCCGCGGTGCCGCGTCGATGAACCTGCCCGGCGCGCCCGACATCGCCTTGCGCGACGCCCGGCTGATGGTCGAGGGCGTCGCGGCTCTCGATCTCGCGCGCCGATTCAAGACGCCGCTCTACGTCTACTCGACCGCGGTGATGGCGCGCGCCCTCGCGGCGTACCAGAGCGCCCTCGCCGGCCGCGACCACCTCCTCTGCTACGCCGTCAAGGCCAATTCGACGCTGGCGGTGCTGCAGTGGTTCGCGCGGCGCGGCTGCGGCTTCGACATCGTCTCCGGCGGCGAGCTCGAGCGCGTTCTCGCCGCCGGCGGCGACCCGGGGCGGGTCATTTTCTCCGGCGTCGGCAAGACGCGCGCCGAGATGGCGCGCGCGCTCGAGATCGACGTCCTCTGCTTCAACGTCGAGAGCGTCGGCGAGCTGGAGCTGCTGAGCGAGGTCGCGCACCGCGCCGGCCGGCGCGCGCGCGTCAGCCTGCGCGTCAATCCCGACGTCGACGCGAAGACGCATCCCTACATCTCGACCGGCCTGCGCGCCAACAAGTTCGGCATCGCCCACGAGGACGCGCCCGAGGCTTTCGCGCGCGCCGCCCGCCTGCCCGGGATCGAGGTGACCGGCATCGATTGCCACATCGGCTCGCAGATCGTCGACGCCGAACCGGACCTCGACGCGCTCGATCGCCTCCTCGACCTGGTCGAACGCGTCGAGGCGGGCGGCGTGGCGCTCGCGCACATCGACCTCGGCGGTGGCCTCGGCATCACCTACCGCGACGAGACGCCACCCGATGCCGGAGTGCTGGTCACCCGGCTGCTCGAGCGCATCGACGCCCGCGGCCACGGCGGGCGCAAGGTCGTGCTCGAGCCGGGCCGCTCGCTGATCGGCAATGCCGGCGTGCTCGTCACCGAAGTGCTCTATCTGAAGCCCGGCAGCGAGCGCAACTTCTGCGTCGTCGACGCAGCGATGAACGACTTGATGCGGCCAGCGATGTACGGCGCCTGGATGCGGATCGTCGAGTGCGCGCCTGGAAGCGCTGCCGCAATGACCTGGGACGTCGTCGGGCCCATCTGCGAATCGGGCGACTGGCTCGGCCGCGATCGCGAGCTCAGCGTGGCGGCCGGCGATTTCATCGCCGTTCTCTCGGCCGGCGCCTACGCCATGAGCATGGCGAGCAACTACAACACGCGGCCGCGCGCCGCCGAGGTGATGGTCGCGGGCAGCCATGCCGTGCTCATCCGCGAGCGCGAATCGCTCCCTGACCTGATGCGCGGCGAGCACCTCCTCGCCGACGACGCGGCCGCCGCGTGAACCCAGATCCGCCGTCCCTCGACGGCATGGGCCGGCGACCCGGCCGCGTCGTTCGACCGGGTGACTTCTGAACCGGCACTAGCTGCGCGCCGGCGGCGTGCAGCCGCCCACCGGCTCTTCGTAGTCGACGCGGACGTCGAAGTCCGCGGCGAGCTTGTTCTGCTTCACAGCGACTAGGTAATAGCGGGTGCAGGGGCGAATTTCGAGCGCGATCTCGCGTTGTTCGCCCAAGCGAGCGGCGCCACCGGGAGGCCCTTGAACAACGATCTTCCGCAAGCCCGGATCGACCGGCACCGGCCGAAGAACCGTGTCCTTGCCATCGACCCGAACGATGGTGACGTCGTAGGTATCGATCGGCGCCCGGTAGTACCGCTTGCCGGAAAGCTGGGAGTAGTGGTAGTCGGTGCTGGCACATGCCGCGAGTGCAGCAAGAATCGCGAGCATGGCGACGTGACGCCAAGTGGGAATCGAACGCATGGTCTGCTCCTGGTTCGGTGCGTCTGCCGTGGAATTCAGCGCAGGCACAGATTCAACGCATCGCGAAGCCATCACCGAACAGGTTGATGCTGAGCGCGATCAGCCCGAGTGTCGCACCAGGAAGGGCGGCTTGGCGCCGGCGCCCCCGGCGGCCGCTGCCAGTGCCAGGTCGCCCCGCGGGGGCGATTCGGCTGCGCCGTCGGCGCGTCGGCAATGAAGGCAAGGCGCGCCGACCGTAAATGGGACTGCTCGCATCGCAGCCGCGGAAGCCATGAAAAAGGCCGCCCGGAGGCGGCCTTCAAGCTGATCTGTACTCGCTTGCGCGAGCGCTGGATCAGAAGAGGTGACGAACGCCGACCTCGGCGCCCTTCGACGAGCCACCCGCCGTCGGCGTGAAGCCGCTGAACGCGCCCGGCAGCGAGACGATCGTGCCGTCCTTGTTGGACAGACGCGCAACCGTGCCGTACATGGCGGTACGCTTCGACAGGTTGTATTGGTACGTGGCCTTGATGTTGTCGAGGGTAGTGGTCGTGCCGACGTTCGGCTTGAATTTGCTGCGGTCGTAGCCCACACGGAATTCAGACTGACCGAACGGGATCACGGCGCCAATCTCGCCACGGCTTTCCTTGGCATTGAAAAGACGCTCATGGTCGTAGTAACCCATCAGCTTCAGGAAGCCGAAGTCCCACGAGCCACCGACGTTGTACGTCTTGGCCTTCTGCCCCACGGGAATCGCAGTGACGCCGGTACCGGCGTTTGCCGCTTGCGCGGCCGCGAAGCGGACTTCCGAAGCCGCGAAACCGATGTTGAACGGGCCGGCGGCGAAGCCGATCCGGCCGCCGATGTAGCGCCCCGCCTTGTCGAGGGTCGTGCCGTTCTCGGCCGCGGCGACCATCAGCTGGCCATACCAGCCCCCGATGTTGCTCGGCAGGAAATAGCCGATGGCGTTGTCCTGGCGGACCTGAACGTAGCGGGCGACGTTGCCGGTGCTGCCGATGCCGTTGAAGCCGAACGGATCAAAGACGGCCTGGTTCCAGAAGGTCGGCACGTAGTCGCGACCGAGGCGGAGTTCGCCGGCGCCGCTGTACAGGCTGACCGTCGACTGGCGATTCCAGAACTTGGCGTTGCTCGTGCCGGTGTCGGGGTTGAAGCCCGAGCGGATGTTGAAGCCCGCCTTGAGGCCGCCACCCAGGTCTTCGATGCCCTGGAAGCGAAGCTCGCTGCTGTTGATGCCGTCGGTCGATTCGCTCAGCTGACGCGAACGTCCGCTGTTCTTGAGGTACTTCGCGCCGACGTCGATGGTGCCAAAAAGCTGGACCGACGACTGAGCCGATGCGACGCCCGCATAAGCGCCCAGTACAGCGAGAGCGAGCAGAGATTTTTTCATTGCAACTATCTCCTAGGTTG
>JBDSLQ010000249.1:0-3125 GCA_039916285.1 Caldimonas sp. | reverse complement strand
GATGACGGTTCGGCTGACGCCGAACTCGGCCATCAGGGCCGACTCGGTGGCCAGCTTGTCGCCGCAAGCGAGGCTGCCGGCGCGGATGCGGTCCGCGAGCGACTCGACGACGCGCGTCGCCAGATTTCGCGGGCGCCGCGGGGGCAACGTCGGGGAGAAGAGGGAGAGGTTCATCGACGACAACATGAGACGCGTGCGTCGACCGGGTTGTACGACGACCTTCGGCGTCTCTGCAAGAGTGCTTGCGCCGATGGCGCGCCCGTGCGGTGCGGCCGAGCATGGCATCGTGGCCGCACCGACCCCTGAACCCCTAAGCGACACCGCCGCGTCGCCGGTCTTCGACCGCCTCCTTCTCACCGGCGCGGCCGGCGGCCTCGGCTGCATGCTGCGGCCGCGCCTGCGCCGGCTCGCGCGCGTCCTGCGCGTCAGCGACGTTGCCGAGATGGCCCCCGCCGGGCCGGGCGAGGAAGCGATGACTGCCGCGCTCCAGGACGGCGCCGCCGTCGATCGCATCGTCGCCGGCAGCCAGGCGATCGTCCACCTCGGCGGCGTCTCGACCGAAGGGCCGTTCGCGCCGATCCTCGAGGCCAACATCGTCGGCGTCTGGAACCTCTACGAAGCGGCGCGCCGGCATCGTGTCGAGCGCATCGTCTTCGCGAGCTCCAATCACGTCACCGGCTTCTATCGTCAGGACGAGGTGATCGCTCCTGCCGATCCGATGCGGCCGGATGGCCACTACGGCCTGAGCAAGGCGTTCGGCGAAAACGTCGCGCGCTTCTATTTCGATCGCTACGGCATCGAGTCGGTCTGCCTGCGCATCGGCTCGTCGTTCCCCGAGCCGAAGGATCGCCGCATGCTCGCCACCTGGCTCAGCTACGACGACCTCGAGCGCCTCGTCGTCGCCGGCCTGACCGCGCCGGCGGTCGGTTGCACGGTCGTCTACGGCGTCTCGGCGAACGCGCTCACGTGGTGGGACAACGCTTCGGCGTCGCATCTCGGCTTCGTGCCGAAGGACAGCAGCGAGCGGTTCAGGGCTTCCGTCGAGGCGCGCCACCCGGCGCTCGATTCCGCCGACCCTGCGGCAGTATTCCAGGGTGGCGCTTTCGTCAGGCAAGGGCCGTTCGAGTAGACCGGGCCTGGCGCATTCGATGCTCTGTGTCGCCGCAGCTTCAAAGCTTCATCAACCGCGGCAGCACCAGGCTGATCCACGGAAACGACACCAGAACGCCGAGCAGCACGACCTCGGCGACGACGAACGGCGTGACACCGCGAAAGATGGTGGCGGTGGCGATGCGCGGCAGCATGCTCTTGACGACGAACATGTTCATGCCGACCGGCGGGCTGATCAGGCCAATCTGGACGACGACGACGATGATGATGCCGAACCACACCGGGTCGAAGCCGAGGCTGACGACGAGCGGGAAGAAGACCGGCACCGTGAGCAGGATCATCGACAGCTCCTCCATCGCCGTGCCGAGGATGACGTAGATGACGCAGATCGCGACCATCACGGTGACGGGATGGATCTGGTACTGGGTGACGAACGCCCTCAGGTCGGCCGGCATCGTCGTGTAGTTGATGAAGTTGGCGAAGATCAGCGCGCCGACCAGGATCATGAACAGCATCGCCGTCGTGCGCGCGCTTTCGATCAGCACGTCGAGCAGCGCGCGCGGCGAGAGCACGCGCCGCGCCAGGGCAAAGCAGAACGCGCCGAACGCGCCGATGCCGGCGCCTTCGGTCGCGGTGAACACGCCGCCGTAGATCCCGCCCATGACGACGACGAAGAGCGCGGCGACGGCCCACACGCCCTTGACGGCATCGAAGCGCTCGCGCCAGCTCGCCCGCTCGGCCCTAGGCCCGCCCGCCGGATCGCGCCAGCAGATGTACTGCACCGCGCAGCAGAGCAGCAGCACCGCCAGCAGGCCGGGCAGGATGCCGGCCGCGAACAGCTTGCCGATGCTGGTGTTGGTCATGATCCCGTAGATGACCATGATGGTCGACGGCGGTATGAGGATGCCGAGCGTGCCCCCGGCCGCGATCGTGCCGACCGCCAGCTCGTCGGAATAGTGGTGGTCGCTCATCGACGGATAGGCGACCTTGGTCATCGTCGCCGCGGTCGCGATCGACGAGCCGCAGATCGCGCCGAAGCCGGCGCAGGCGAGCACGGTCGCCATCGCCAGGCCGCCGCGCAGGTGGCCGACGAAGGTGTGGCCGGCCCGGTAGAGCTCCTTCGACATGCCGGCGCGGGTGACGAAGTTGCCCATCAGGATGAAGAGCGGCACCACCGACAGCGTGTACTGGAAGCCCGATTCGTAGACCACCGTCGTCGCCGATGCCATCGACGGATTCAGGCCGCGCATCCACCACACGCCCAGGAAGCCGACCAGGCCCATCGAGATCGCGATCGGCACGCGCAGGAACGAGAGCGCGAGCATCACGCCCAGGCCGACCAGGGCTTCGGTCATCGCCGGCCCGATGGTTCGTCGCCGCGACCAGCCGGCCGCGCCCCTTCGGGGGGCAGCGAACGTGCTCGTGAGCGTGGGGGTCTCATCAAATGATGCTCTTGCCGTCGTCGTCTCGGTGCGGGACGAAGATCAGCCAGAGGTGGATCGCCGCCGTGACGACGATCATCGTGCCCATCAGGTAGGCGACGGGCGCGAGCGGCAGCGTCAGCACGCTGGTCGTGTCGCCGTACTCGGCGACGCGCACGGCGCGGCGAAAGATCAGCCAGCCGATGCCCGCCAGCGTGACGCCGCAGACGATGTCGGCAAAGACGTCGAGGCCGCGCTTGACGCGCCTCGACATCACCGGATCGAAGGTGTCGATGACGATGTGCTCGCGCCGCTTCGAGACCAGCGGCAAGCCGCAATAGATGAGGGCGGCGAGCATCATCTCGGTCAGCTCGAAGCCGCCCGCGAGCGGCTTGTTGAACAGGTAGCGGCCGGCGACGTCGACGGCCGTGACCATCATCATCATGAACAGCACGGCGCCCGAGATCGCGCCGAGCAGCGTCTCGAGGGCGCCCGCGAGACGCGTGCGCAATGCCCTCACCCCGGCCCTCGCCCGCCGGGCGGCAGAGGCAGAGAGCGCGCGCGGCGCCGGGCGGCGCGTCGCGACCAGGCGTC
>JBDSLQ010000248.1:0-9532 GCA_039916285.1 Caldimonas sp. | reverse complement strand
ACCCGGCGAATCCGCGCTGGCCGGGGCGCGATCGCTTCGTGCTCTCGAACGGGCACGGCTCGATGCTGCTGTACTCGCTGCTGCACCTGACCGGCTACGACCTCGCGCTCTCGGAGCTGCGCAACTTCCGCCAGCTGCACAGCAAGACGCCAGGGCACCCCGAGTTCGCAATCACGCCCGGCGTCGAGACGACGACCGGCCCGCTCGGCCAGGGCCTCGCCAACGCCGTCGGCATGGCGCTCGCCGAAAAGCTGCTCGCTGCCGAGTTCAATCGAGACGGCCACGCCGTCGTCGACCACCACACCTATGTCTTCTTCGGCGACGGCTGCCTGATGGAAGGGATCAGCCACGAGGCGTGCTCGCTCGCCGGCGCGTGGAAGCTCGACAAGCTGATCGCGGTCTACGACGACAACGGCATCTCGATCGACGGCGCGGTCGCGCCCTGGTTCAGCGACGACACGCCGAAGCGATTCGAGGCCTACGGCTGGCACGTGATCGCCGGCATCGACGGCCACGACGTCGAGGCGGTCGACGCCGCGATCGTGGCGGCGCGTGCCACTCCCGGCAAGCCGACGCTGATCTGCTGCAAGACGACGATCGGCAAAGGTGCGCCGACGCGCGCCGGCACGGCGAAAGCGCATGGCGAAGCGCTCGGCGAGGGCGAAGTCAAGGCGACGCGCGAAGCGCTCGGCTGGCCGCACGCGCCGTTCGTCCTGCCCGACGAGGTCTACGCTGCGTGGGACGGCGGCGAGAGCGGCGAGACCGCCGAGGCCGCATGGCGCCGCCGCTTCGACGCCTATGGGCGCGCCTTTCCCGAGCTCGCTGCCGAGTACACGCGGCGCATGGCGGGCGAGCTGCCGGCGAGCTGGCGCAAGCTCGTGCACGGCGCCGCGATCGCCGCGCACGGCAAGGCCGAGACCGTCGCCAGCCGCAAGGCGAGCCAGATCGTCCTCGAAGCGTTTACAGAAGAGCTGCCCGAGCTGCTTGGCGGCAGCGCCGACCTCACCGGCTCGAACTTCACCAACACCAGCCACACGCCGCCGCTGCGTTTCGCCAGCGACGGCGTCATCACCCAGGACACCCAGGGCCGGCGCGGCCGCCACATCAACTACGGTGTGCGCGAGTTCGGCATGGCGGCGATCATGAACGGCATCGCCCTGCACGGCGGCTTCATCCCGTACGGCGGCACCTTTCTCACCTTCAGCGACTACAGCCGCAACGCGATCCGCATGGCGGCGCTGATGAAGCTGCGCGTCGTTCACGTCTTCACGCACGACTCGATCGGGCTGGGCGAGGACGGGCCGACGCACCAGTCGGTCGAGCACGCGGCGTCGCTGCGACTGATTCCCAACCTCGATGTCTGGCGGCCGTGCGACACGGTCGAGACGCTCGCTGCCTGGGCGGCGGCGATCGAGAGCCGCGAGCGGCCGACCGCGCTGCTGCTGTCGCGCCACAACCTTCCGTACGCGCCCAAGCCCGGCTTCGACGCCGAGGCGCCCGAGGGCGGCCTCGCGGCGATCGCCAAGGGGGCGTACGTGCTTGCCGAGCCGTCCGAGGTGGGCCTGCGCGGCCGGCCGCGCGCGGTGATCATCGCCACCGGCTCC
The DNA here is from genome assembly GCA_039916285.1 of Caldimonas sp. GTDB lineage: Bacteria > Pseudomonadota > Gammaproteobacteria > Burkholderiales > Burkholderiaceae_C > Schlegelella_A. Next base: position 7,928 of record JBDSLQ010000248.1, on the reverse strand, counting down.
GAGGTCGGGCTTGCGCTCAATGCCCAGCAGGAGCTCGCCAAGGCCGAGAACGGCAAGATCGCGGTGCGCGTCGTCTCGATGCCGTCGACCACCGTCTTCGATCGCCAGAGCGACGCCTACAAGCGCGCGGTGCTGCCGCCCGACGTGCCGCGCATCGCCGTCGAGATGGGCGTCAGCGACGGCTGGTGGAAATACGGCTGCGCCGCGGTGGTGGGCATCGACCGCTACGGCGAATCGGCACCGGCGGCCGTCCTCTTCAAGCATTTCGGGTTCACGGTCGAGAACGTCGTTGCGACGGTCAAGTCGATCATGGGCGCGCGTTGATTTTTTCGATACCCAGGAGCAACTTTCCATGACCATCAAGATCGGCATCAACGGCTTCGGCCGCATCGGGCGAATGGTGTTTCGCGCCGCGATCCAGAACTTCAAGGACATCGAGGTCGTGGCCATCAACGACCTGCTCGAGCCCGAGTATCTCGCCTACATGCTGCAGTACGATTCGGTGCACGGCCGCTTCAAGGGGCAGGTCGCGGTCGACGGCAACACCCTGATGGTCAAGGGCGGGAGGATCCGCCTGACGCAGGAGAAGGACCCCGCGAACCTGAAGTGGGGCGAGGTCGGCGCCGCCGTCGTCATCGAGTCGACCGGGCTCTTCCTCACCAAGGAGACCGGCCAGAAGCACATCGACGCCGGCGCGAAGAAAGTCATCCTGTCGGCGCCGTCGAAGGACGACACGCCGATGTTCGTCTACGGCGTCAACGACAAGAGCTACAAGGGCGAGGCGATCATCTCCAACGCCTCGTGCACCACCAACTGCCTGGCGCCAGTCGCCAAGGTGCTGAACGACAAGTGGGGCATCAAGCGCGGCCTGATGACGACCGTGCACGCGACCACGGCGACCCAGAAGACCGTCGACGGCCCGAGCAACAAGGACTGGCGCGGCGGCCGCGGCATCCTCGAGAACATCATCCCGTCGTCGACCGGCGCGGCGAAAGCGGTCGGCGTCGTCATCCCGGCGCTGAACAAGAAGCTCACCGGCATGTCGTTTCGCGTGCCGACCTCCGACGTGTCGGTGATCGACCTCACCGTCGAGCTCGTCAAGGAGGCGAGCTACGCCGAGATCTGCGCGGAGATGAAGGCGCAGTCGGAGGGCGCGATGAAGGGCGTGCTCGGCTACACCGAGGACAAGGTCGTCTCGACCGATTTCCGCGGCGAGCCGATGACCTCGGTGTTCGACGCCGAGGCCGGCATCGCCCTCGACAGCACCTTCGTCAAGGTCGTCGCCTGGTACGACAACGAGTGGGGCTACTCCAACAAGGTGCTGGAGATGGCGCGCGTCGTCGCCAAGGCCGACGCCTGACACGGCCAAAAGCGCCCTCGCCATGAGAAAGGGGCCCGTGGGCCCCTTTCTTCTGCGCGCTCGACGCGGTCAGTGCCGACCGCGGTGGCCGTGCCAGCCGCCGCGATGGCCGCGGTACCAGGTGCGGCCCGCCCAGTAGCCGAGGCCGATGCCGATCGCCGCCGGCGCGACGTAGTAGGACGCCGGGTACGGCGAGGAGTAGTACACCGGCGCCGGCGAGTAATACGCCGGTCTGGCGTCGTAGTACGCCGGTCCGGCGTCGTGGTACGCCGCGGGCGGCACTTCGCCGTAGCTCGGCGCGCTGTAGCTCGGCGCGGCCTGCGCGTACGCCGGTGGCACCGCGCCGTGGCCCTGCGGCGGGCCGACGCGGTCGAGCGGCGCGTTGTTCGCCGGGCGGATGTCGATCGCGAGGCGCGGGCCCGGGTCGTTCGGCAAACGCGTCGTGTAGCGCTGGCCGTTGTACTCGTAGACGACGTCATAGCCGACGACGCGGCTCTCGTAGCCGTCGACGGTGCGACAGCGGCGCACCGCCACGGCCTGTGGCGAGTTGGCGTTCGCTTCGACGTTGTTGCCGATCGCAGAGCCGGCGACGACGCCGAGGCCGGTGGCGGCAGCGCGGCCGAAGCCGTGGCCGAACTGGTTGCCGATGACGCCGCCGGCGATCGCGCCGATCAGCGCACCGGCACCCGACGGCTGCTGCTGGACGACCTGCTCGCCCTGATAGCAATCCTGGCGCGGCGCCGAGACTGACGCGGTGACCGGCGTCGCCGACACCACGTTGGCGTACTCGGCGGCGCTCGCCGTTGCGGTGGCGCCGAGCAGCGCGGCGGCCAAGCTCGTCTTCAAGATCGTGTTCATATCGCCCCTTCGCGAAAAAGCCTTGTGGGATCGTCGCGCAGCGACGTTAAGAATTTGTTGCCGCTCGCGCGGAAATCGAGCGGCCGGGCCGCCCTTGACATAACTTTGCAATTCACGACCCGCGGTGTCGGCGTTCGCTCGCTGCCGCGTCCGATCCTCCGTTCACAACGCAAGTTCGGCGGGCAGCGTTGACGGGCTCGCTGCCACCTGGGTGTCGGACTTGCCGTGCGGTTGCCGTGCGGTATTTCGCGCTCGCCGTCGTCGCCGGGGTAAGCCTTGGTAAGCAGCGCAAAGGGCGCCGCAGGCGGGTCCTAAACTCGGTTCGATGCTTTTTCCGACGATGACGAGCGCCATCGCGTCCGCCGCGGCAGCGTGCGTCGCTGGCGCTGCGCTCGCGGCATGCGCGATGCCGGCCGTGACGCCTGTCGGTGCGCCACCCGCGCTGCGCGTCCTGGTCAAGCTCGCGCGCGCCTCGGAAGATTTCAGGGCGGTCGCCGCCGACGCGGCTCGCGTCGCCGGCGTCCCGGTGAGCCATGCGGCAGCGACGAGCCCGACATGGCACGCGCTCTTTCTCCACTGCGCCGGCGCGCAATGCAACTACGCGATCGCGCGCTTGCACGCCGCCGGCTCGATCTACCTGGCCGTCGAGCTCGACGGCCGCAAGACCCCGGCGTCGTGACGCAGCGCGCGCGCGGCCAACCGACTTCCGATCCGAGGAGCGTTCGATGCGAAGAGTCCTGATCTGCGTCGCGGTCGTCGCGGCAGCCTGGGCGGCCCCGCTCGGATTGCGAACGCCGCTAGCCCAGCCCGCCGTCGCAACCGCGGGCAGCGTTGCGCGCGTGATCGTCAAGTTCAGGACCGACTCGCCCTTGCTGAAGAAGCAGGCGCTGTCGGTCGCCGGCAGGCAGGCCGAGCAGGCGGCTGCGCTGGGCAAGCGCATCGGCATGAGCCTCGATGCCGGCCGCGGCCTCAGCGAGCGATCGCACGTCGTCATCGGCCGCGGCTTGAGCTCGAATCAGCTGGCAGCGCGGATCGCCGCCGAACGCGACGTCGAGTACGCCGTCGCCGACGAGAGAAAGCACATCGTCGCGGTGCCGAACGACCCGCTCTATGCCGCCGGCCCGGCGGTGGGTGTGACCAACGGCGGGCCGACCGTCGGCCAGTGGTATCTCAAGCCAGCGCCCCCTGCCGGCGCGGCGTCTGCGACATGGGGCGCCACCGCGCCGGCGGCGATCAACGCCGAACGGGCTTGGGACATCACCACTGGCAGTGCGAGCATCGTCGTCGCCGTGCTCGACACCGGCCTCCGCTTCGACCACCCCGATCTGCAAGGCAACGTTCTTCCCGGCTATGACATGGTGAGCCCCGATTCCGCCGGCGTGTTCACGACCGCCAACGACGGCAGCGGCCGCGACACGGATGCGTCGGACCCGGGCGACTTCATCACCGCCGGCGAGGCGGCGACGATCGGCTGCGATCAGTCGAACAGCTCGTGGCACGGCACGCAGACGCTCGGCCTTATCGGCGCGGCGACCCACAACGGCATCGGCATGGCCAGCGTCGGCCGCACCGTTCGCGTCATGCCGGTTCGCGTCTTGGGCAAGTGCGGAGGCTTCGACTCCGACATCCAGGCCGGCATCCTGTGGGCCGCGGGCATCGCCGTACCGGGAACGCCCACCAACGCGACGCCTGCGCGGGTGATCAACATGAGCCTTGGCGGCGACGTCGCCTGCACGCAGGGCTACATCGACGTGATCGGCCAGGCCAATGCCGCCGGCACGGTCGTCGTCGCCTCGGCCGGCAACAGCGCCGGCCATCCGGTGAGCAGCCCGGCGAGCTGCACCGGGGCGATCGCGGTCGCCGCCATTCGCCACGTCGGCACCAAGGTCGGCTTCTCCGACATGGGTCCGCAGATCACGATCAGCGCGCCCGGGGGCAACTGCGTCAACGTCGGTGCGGGCGAAGCCTGTCTCTATCCGATCGTCACGACCAGCAACAAGGGCACGACGACACCGGTTCTCGGCCCTCCCGGAGCGACTTACACCGACAGTTTCGACACTTCGCTCGGCACGAGCTTCTCGGCGCCGCTCGTCGCCGGCACGGCCGCCCTGATGCTGTCGGTCCAGCCGACACTGACGCCGGCCCAGGTCAAGGCGAAACTGCAGGCGAGCGCACGGCCGTTCCCGACCACCGGCGGCACCAGTGGTATCCCGGTGTGCCCGGCGCCCGTCGCTGGCGTCGACCAGCTTGAGTGCTACTGCACGACATCGACCTGCGGCGCCGGCATGCTCGACGCTTACGCCGCCGTCCTCGCGGTGAGCGGCGTGCAGGCGAGCATTTCGCTGACGACGACCACGCCGACCGCCGGGCAGGCGGTCTCCCTCACCTCGAGCTCCGTGATCGGAGCAGGGCAGAGCATCGCCACCTATGCTTGGACGATCCTCAACGCCGGCATCACCGGCGCGACCATCACCAGCGCCGCGAATGCCGACTCGGTCGTCGTCTCGCCGACCGTCGCGGGCTCGTTCGTCATCCAGCTCACGACCACCGACAACAGGGGCTTTGTCTCGTCCACGACATTGTCCGTGGCCGTCGTCTCGCCGCCCGTCGTCACGCCACCGGCGGCGGTGCCGCCGGCGACCTCGTCCGGCGGCGGCGGAGCGTTGGGCGTCGGCTGGCTCGTGCTCCTGCTCGCGGCCGTGCTTGCGCTCGCGCTCGCCTCGGCGCGCGAGCGCACTGCGCGCGGCAAGGTCAGCGTGGCGGCTCGGAACGCGCGCAGGGGCTGAAGCCGAAACCGCGCCCGGCGGCGTCGAGCCTCAGCGTCGCCAGCCGCGCTGCAAGTGCGGCGTCGGCGCCGACCACGCGGTAGGCATGCGTCGTCTCGCTGCGCGAGGAGAGGATGCGCTCGCCGAGGACATCGCTCCACGATCCGACCGGCAGGCTGCTTGCCAGCGCCGCTTCGACGCCAGCGGCTTCGGCGGCGGTAAACGTCGGCGTCTCGTAGCACGACGCGCCGGCATCGCCGGCGCCGCTCGCCGGCGCACCCATCGGCACCAGGCGGATCGTCTGCGGCCGCACCTGATTGGCGAGTCGCTCCGGCTCGCGATCGCCGAGCGCGCGCAGGCCGAGAAAGCCGTCGAGCGAGCCGCGGCTGAAGGCGAAGAAGAGCAGGTTGGCGACGATCAGCGCCGCCAGCAGCGTCCTCAGCACGGCGACCCCGCCGGCTCGATGCGAGCCAGGCGCCACTCGCCGCTGGCGACGGCGATCGTCCCGGCGGCGGTCTCGACGCGCAGCGTGCCGTCGTCATTGACGCCGGCTGCCGTGCCTTCGAGCTCGCCTCCCGCACCGGCGCCGGCGACGCCGCGGCCGCGCAGCAGGTCGCGCGCCGCGAAGCGCGCGGCGAACGGTGCGAAGCCGGCACCATCGAAGGTGCGAAGGGCGGCGAACAGGGCCGGGGCAACCCGGGCGAGCGTCGTCGCCGGCGTTGCTTGCGCATCGATCTCGTCGAGGCTGGCGATGCCAGAGCCAGAGCCCGAGCCCGAGCCCGTGTCCGTGTCCGCGCTCGCGCGCGCGAGCGACTCCACGCTCGCGCGAATGTTGATGCCGATGCCGACGACGGCGATGCGACGCGGCCCGAGCGGCGCCGTCTCGACGAGGATGCCGGCGAGCTTGCGTCCGCCCGAGCGCGTCGCGCGATTCGGACCGTCGAGGAGCCAGAGGTCGTTCGGCCACTTGAGGCCGATCCTGGCGGCGTGTCCGGGCGCATCGAGCGCATCGGCGAGGGCGCAGCCGATCGCCAGCGAGAGGCCGGAGAGGTCGTCGCGCGCACACGGCCAGGCGATCGACAAGGTGAGCGATGCACCGGCCTCGGCGTGCCAGCGCCGGCCCTGGCGTCCGCGCCCGGCGCTCTGCCGGTCGGCGACGAGGAGGCAGGGCGCGAAGCCGGCCGCGCCGGCACGCGCGGCCGCATGCACGCGCGCCAGCAGGTCGTCGCTGGTCGATCCGGTCTCGTCGACGCGCTCGGGAGCCGGATCGCCGCAGGCGTTCACTTTTTCTTCTACTTCTTTTTCTTCTTGATGGCGAGCATCGTGCCTCGGCACTCGGGGGTGCCGCAGTGACACGCGAACTCCTTCCTCGCCTTCTTCGTGACCTTCCCCTCGAGGATCAGGCCGTAGTCGTAGTTGAGCTCCTCGCCGGGCGAGATGTCGCGCAGCGCCTTGATGAAGACGCGGCTTTCTTCCTCGTCTTCGTCGGCCTCGGAGTTGGGGCCGCAGGCGTGGTTGATCCACTTGGCCGAATTGCCGCCGTCGTTGCCGTCGATGACGTGCTTGTCGTCGATGTGGAAGAAGAAGGTGTGGTTCGGCTCGTCGGGGTTGTGCGGCGGCAGCTTCTGCGCCTGCTTCCACGTGATCACCTTGCCGGTGTATTCGACGATCGTCTCGCCCTCGGCGATCGGCTGGAGCGCGAACACGCCCTTGCCGTGGATGCCGGAGCGGCGCACCTGGATGCGGCGGCCCCTCGGCGGCGCGGTGACGGTGGGCTGGGTCCTGGCAGGGCTTTTCAGGGGAGTCTCTTTCTTGGGTACATTGAATTCATGGGTGCGCGCGCGTGCACGTGCGCGCGAGGAGCCCGGATTGTAGGGATGCCGACTTCCGCCCGAGAGCAACGACTGGACGAATGAGCAAAGCACTGATCATTGCAGAGAAGCCTTCGGTGGCGCAGGACATCGTCCGTGCACTCACGCCGAGCGCGGGCAAGTTCGACAAGCACGACGAGTACTTCGAGTCGGCGGGCTACATCGTCACCTCGGCGGTCGGCCACTTGCTCGAGATCAAGGCGCCGGAGGAGTACGACGTCAAGCGGGGCAAGTGGAGCTTCGCCCACCTGCCCGTGATCCCGCCGCACTTCGACCTGGCGCCGCTCGACAGGACCAAGACGCGCCTGAACGCGATCGTCCGCCTGGTCAAGCGCAAGGACGTGAGCGAGCTCATCAACGCCTGTGATGCCGGCCGCGAAGGCGAGCTGATCTTTCGCCTGATCCAGCAGCACGCGAAATCGAAGCATCCGGTCAAGCGTCTCTGGCTGCAGAGCATGACCCCGGCGGCGATCCGCGACGGATTCGACCACCTGCGCTCCGACAGCGAGCTGCGCGGCCTGGCGGAGGCGGCGCGCAGCCGCTCCGAGGCCGATTGGCTGGTCGGCATCAACGGCACGCGGGCGATGACCGCCTTCAACTCGCGCGACGGCGGCTTCTTCCTGACCACCGTCGGCCGGGTGCAGACGCCGACGCTCTCGATCATGGTCGAGCGCGAGGAGCAGATCCGGAAGCACGTCTCGCGCGACTACTGGGAGGTTCGTGCGACCTTCGCGGTCGCGGCGGGCGAGTACGAAGGCAAGTGGTTCGACCCTGCGTGGAAGAAGAACCCCGACGACGCAGAGCTCAGATCGGACCGCCTCTGGAAGGAGGGCGACGCGTTCGCCATCGCCGAGGCGGTGCAGGGCGAGCCGGCGGCTGTGACCGAAGAGGCCAAGCCGAGCACCCAGGCGGCGCCGCTGCTCTACGACCTGACCAGCCTGCAGCGAGAGGCCAACTCGCGCTTCGGCTTCTCGGCGCGGACGACGCTGTCGATCGCGCAAGCGCTTTACGAGAAGCACAAGGTCCTCACCTACCCTCGCACCGACAGCCGGGCCTTGCCGGAGGACTACGTCG
>JBDSLQ010000247.1:0-4655 GCA_039916285.1 Caldimonas sp. | reverse complement strand
GGCGAGCTCCTTCTGCAGGCGCTCGATGTAGCGGTGCAGCACGGGCTGGATGGCGGCGTTGACGGCGGCCGTCGTGCCGCGCTCGTACTCGCGCTGCTCGGCGACGACGGTGTGGCCCGCCGTCACGTAGCCGTTCGGCCAGAGCGCGCGCACGATCTCGGCGGCGCGCGCCTCGTGCGCCGGGTTGATGTAGCTGTGCAGAAAGTGGACGACGACGCTCTCCGCGCCGAGCTCCACAAGCCGCTTCGCCGCCGCCGCGACCGCGGCCTCGTCGAGCGGCACGAGGACGCGCCCCTCGGCGTCCATTCGCTCTTCGACCTCGAGGCGCAGATGCCGCTCGATCAACGGAACGAAGCGGCCCTTCAGGCCGTACGGCGTCGGCCGCGTGCGCCGGCCGAGCTCGAGGACGTCGCGAAACCCCTTCGTCGTGATCAGGCCGACCGTGGCGATCTTGCGCTCGAGCATGGCGTTGGTCGTCGTCGTCGTGCCGTGCACGATCGCATCGAGCGACGCCGGCTCTACGCCGGCAGCCGTCAGGGCGGCGAGGACGCCGAAAGCCTGGTTCTCGGCCGTCGTCGGCACCTTGGCGATGCGCACCTCGCCGGTCGCGTCGTCGACGACGATCAAGTCGGTGAAGGTGCCGCCGACGTCGATTCCCGCGATACGGCGCGATGTCGTCGGGCCCGACGCCGGGCCGCTCCCAAGGCGGGCCCGCGCCCCCTCGGGGGGCAGCGAACGCAGTGAGCGTGGGGGCACTGTCATACGCTCAGATGGGTGCGCAGCAACGCGTCGTCGCCCATCAGCGCCTCCATCGCGCCGACGAACTTCACCTCGCCCTTCTCGAGGACGACGGCACGGTCCGAGACGAGGCGGGCGAAGTGCAGGTTCTGTTCGGAGAGCAGGATGGCCACGCCTTCCTTCTTCAGCGCGACGATCGTCCGCGCCATCTCCTCGACGATCAGCGGCGCGACGCCTTCGGACGGCTCGTCGAGGAGGACGAGGTAGGGGTTGCCCATCAGCGTTCGCGCGACGGTGAGCATCTGCTGCTCGCCACCGCTCATCCGACCACCGGCGCGGTCGGGCATCGCGGCGAGGTTGGGAAAGAGCGCATACAGCTTCTCCTCGCTCCAGGTCGGCGCGCCGTCGCGCGGACCCTGGCGCGCGACCGCCAGGTTCTCGCGCACGGTGAGGTCGGTGAAGATGCGCCGGTCTTCCGGCACCCAGCCGAGGCCGAGGCGGCCGATGCGGTACGAAGGGAACGACGAGATGTCGGTGCCGCGGAAGACGACGCGGCCGCGCCGGCGCGCCATCAGCCCCATGATCGCCTTCATCGTCGTCGACTTGCCGGCGCCGTTGCGGCCGACGAGGGCAACGCACTCGCCGGCACCGACCGCGAGCGAGACGCCGTACAGCACCTGCGCCTGGCCGTACCAGGCCTCGAGCGACTGCACTTCAAGCATCGCTCTGTTCCATGGTCGAGGCGAACGTCGTGCCGCCGCCGAAATAGACCTCGCGCACGCGCGCGTCGTCGCGCACCGCCGCCGGCGGCCCTTCGGCGATCAGCTCGCCGCGCGCCAGCACGATGATGCGATCGGCATGGGCGAAGACGACGTCCATGCTGTGCTCGGTGAAGAGGACGCCGATCGACTGCTCGTGGGCGAGGCGCCGCGCCAGCCCCATCAACTCGTTCCTCTCGCGCGGCGCCATGCCCGCGGTCGGCTCGTCCATCAGCAGCAGGCGCGGCCGGTTGGCGAGGGCGATCGCCAGCTCGACGCGCTTGACGTCGCCGTAAGCGAGCACGCTCATCGCCCGCTCGGCCTGCGCCTCCATGCCCACGCTCGCGAGCAAGGCATCGGCCGCGCCCGCGCATTGCGTGCGCGCCGCGCGCCAGACGCCGAGGACGCGGCGCTCGTGCGAGAGCAGCGCGAGCTGGACGTTCTCGCGCACCGTCAGCGAGGCGAAGGTCTCGGCGATCTGGAAGGTGCGGCCGACGCCCTGGCGCCAGATCGCCTCCGGCTTCAGACCGACCAGCTCGACGCCGCCGAGGCGCACCGAGCCGGCGTCGGGCGCGAGCTGGCCGCCGACCATGTTGAAGCAGGTCGTCTTGCCGGCGCCGTTCGGGCCGATCAACGCCAGCATCTCGCCGGCGCGGAGGTCGAAGCTGACGTCGTCGACCGCGTGAACGCCGCCGAACGCCTTGGCCAGGCGCTGCACGGACAGCAGCGCGCCGGAAGGCGTGCCCGGGCTCGCCGCGCTCGCGCTCACGACGGCACCGCCTCACGGATGAAGAGGCGCTTGAGCCCCCCGGCGACGCCGAGCGGAAAGACGAGCACGAGGGCCAGCATGGCGATGCCGAGGAGCGCGCGCCAGTAGTCGGTCTGGCGCGCGACCGTGTCCTGCAGCCAGGTGAACAGCGCCGCCCCGGCCCACGGCCCCGACACCGCGTGCACGCCGCCGAGCAGCACCATCACCAGCCCGTCGACCGACTTGCCGACGCCGAGCGTCTCGGGCGAGATCGTTCCCTTGGCGAACGCGAACAGCGCACCGGCCAGCCCCGCGACGGTGCCTGCGACGACGAAGGCGAGCCATTGCAGGCGCGGCACGGCGATGCCGATAGCGGCGGCGCGCAGCGGCGAGTCGCGGCTGCCGCGCAGGGCCAGGCCGAAGGGCGCGTGCAGCATGCGAACGAGCAAGGCGCAGCCGGCGATCGTGCAGGTCAGGACGAGCAGGTAGTAGGCCCACTTCGGCGCCAGCCACGGCGAGGGCCAGATGCCGACCAGGCCGTTGCTGCCGCCGGTGACGGCGTCCCACTGGAAGACGATCGACCAGACGATCTGCGCGAAGGCGAGCGTCAGCATCGCCAGGTACACGCCGGAGAGGCGCACGCAGAACCAGCCGAAGACGAAGGCGCCGAGCGCGGCGAGCAGCGGCGCGAAGACGAGCGACGCCTCCATCGGCAGGCCGAGCGCCTTGAAGCAGAGCGCGGCGCCGTAGGCGCCGAGGCCGAAGTAGGCGGCGTGGCCGAAAGAGTGCATTCCCGAAGGGCCCATCAGGAAGTGCAGGCTGGCGGCGAAGAGGACGGCGATGAGGATGTCAATCATCAGCACGATCGCGTACGGGGTCGCATCGGCGAGCAGCGCGGCGAGCGCGAGGGCGGCCAGCGCGGCTGTGCCCGCCTGACGCCAGCGCCGCGGCAGCGGCCTGAGCGGCGCCTCGATCTCGGCGCTCGCGCGCACCGCCCCCTGCGGCCTGCCGAACAGGCCGGAGGGCCGCCAGACGAGGACCACCGCCATCACCAGGAACTCGGCGACCAGGGTCAGCTTGCTGAGCGGGAACGGCGCGCCGAAGACGTCGATCGTTCCGGCGGCGATGCAGAACGCCTTCACCATCGCGATCAGGATCGCGGCGACGAACGCACCGCCGATCGATCCCATGCCGCCGACGACGACCACCACGAACACCTCGCCGATCAACGCCAGATCGAGGTTGAGGTTGGCCGGCTCGTGCGGCATCTGCAGCGCGCCGCCGAGGGCGGCGAGGAAAGTGCCGAGCGCGAACACCGAGGTGAAGAGCCAGCGCTGGTTGACGCCGAGGGCGGCGACCATTTCGCGGTCCTGCGTCGCGGCGCGAATGAGCAGGCCCCAGCGCGTTCGCTTGAGAAGCAGCCAGAGCGCGCCGAGGACGAGCGGGCCGATCAAGATCGAGAGCACGTCGTAAGTCGGGTATGGCTTGCCGAGAATCTCGATCGCACCCTCGAGGCCGGGCGCCTTCGGGCCCAGCAGGTCCTCGGGGCCCCAGGCGCGCAGCGCCGCGTCGCGGATGACGAGGACGAGCGCGAAGGTCGCGAGCAGCTGGTACAGCTCGGGCGCCGAATAGAGCCGGCGCAGGACGAGCATCTCGATCACGGCGCCGAGGGCGGCGACGGCGAGCGCGGCGAGCAGCACCGCGCCCCAGAAGCCGAGCGGGCCGGCGCCCCATGCCGACGTCAGCGCGACGGCCGCGTAGAGGCCGAGCATGTAGAAGGAGCCGTGCGCGAAGTTGACGATCCGCGTCACGCCGAAGATGAGCGAGAGGCCGCTCGCGACGAGGAACAGCGCCGACGCCGAGGCCAGCCCGGTCAGGATCTGGAGGACGATCGAGGACAGACTCATGCGTTCGGCCCGGCGCCCCCGCACCGGCGGCGGGGTCGCGGGAGAGCCCGGTGCGGCGTCAGTCGATCGCCCGGAGCTTCTTCACCTCTTCGTCGCTCGGCAGGACCTTGGCGCCATCGATGTAGACGTAGTCGACCATCACGCCCTTCGAGCCTTCGAGCTTGGTCTTGCCGAGGTAGGCGCCCATCGTCGACTGATGATCGATCGCGCGATAGGTCACCTTGCCGAGCGGCGACATGAACTGCAGGCCGCGGAAGGCGGCGATCAGCTTCTCGGTGTCGGTCGACTTCGCCTTCTTGATCCCTTCGGCGATCGAGATGATGGTCGAGTAGCCGACGACCGAGCCGAGCTTCGGGTACTCGTTGTACTTCCGGAAATAGGCGAGGAAGAACTTCTTGTGCTCGTCGGTCTGGATGCCGTAGTACGGGTAGCCGGTGACGATCCAGCCGACCGGCGCCTCCTCGCGCAGGGGTTCCAGGTACTCCGGCTCGCCGGTCAGCAGGC
>JBDSLQ010000246.1:0-8358 GCA_039916285.1 Caldimonas sp. | reverse complement strand
CGCGGTGGCGGCCGGAGGCGCGACGCGCACACCGCCGCCCTCGCCGGGGCCGCGATCGGAGGACGGCTGCGTGCACGCTGCGACGCAGATCGCCAGCGACGCGGCCGCGCGGCGCGCCATGTCACGGCTCGCGCGACGGTTTGGGTGGGGTTCAATGCAACGCACGGTAGATCTCCTCGGCCAATTCACGCGAAATGCCTTCGACCGTCGACAGGTCTTCGACGCTGGCCCCGCCGACGCCGCGCGCGCCGCCGAAGCGCTGCAGCAGCCGGGCCCGCTTCTTCGGACCGACGCCCGGGATTTCCTCGAGCGAGCTGGCGCCGGTGCGAACGCTCGCGCGGCGCGCCCGCATACCGGTGATCGCGAAACGATGCGCCTCGTCGCGGATCTGGGCGATCAGCATCAGCGCCGCCGACTCGCGACCGAGGGCGATCTTCGGCCGGCCGTCGGCGAAGACTAGCTCCTCGAGGCCGACTTTGCGCGCTTCGCCCTTCTCGACGCCGACGATCCTCGCCAGCTCGACGCCTAGCTCCTCGAACACCTCGCGCGCCACCGACACCTGGCCGCGGCCGCCGTCGACGAGAACCAGATCGGGAAGCCGGCCATTGCCTTGCGCTGCCGCCTCGACGAGCTTGGCGTAGCGGCGCACCAGCACCTGGCGCATGGCGGCGTAGTCGTCGCCGGGCGTGATGCCGGCAATGTTGTAGCGCCGGTACTGCGAGCTCTGCATCTTGTGCGCCTCGAAAACGACGCACGATGCCTGCGTCGCCTCGCCGGCCGTATGGCTGACGTCGAAGCACTCGATCCGGAACGCGTGCAGGTCCTCGACGGCGAGATCGAGCGCATCGACGAGGGCGCGCGTGCGCGCCTGCTGCGAGCCTTCTTCCGCAAGCAACTGGGCGAGGCGGATCGCGGCGCCGTTGATGCACATGTCGAGCCAGGCGCGGCGCGGCTCGCGCGGCTGGTGCTGGATGGCCGCGCGCACGCCGCTGCGCACGGCCAGGGTTTCGATCAGCGTCTTGTCGACCGCGTGGCTGACGACGAGCAAGGGCGGCATGCCTCCCTCGAGGTAGTGCTGGGCGATGAACGCCTCGAGGACGCGCACCTCGGGGATGGCCTCGTCCGCCGCCGAGGGGGATGGGCGTTCGGCTTCGGCCTCGATTCGCATCGCGTCTTCGACCTGCTTCGGAAAGTACGGCCGGTCGCCGAGATGGCGGCCGCCCCGAACCATGGCCAGGTTAACGCAGGCGCGGCCACCATCGACCTTCACCGCCAGGACGTCGGTGTCGACGGCGCGCCCGCCGGTGTTGTCCTCGACCGCCTGCTGGTGCAGCACGCGCGAGAGCGAGCCGATCTGGTTCCTGATCTCGGCCGCCTGCTCGAACTGCAGCGCGTCCGCGCGCGCCATCATCTGCGCCTGCAGCGAATCCATCAGCTCCTGCTGCTCGCCCTGCAGGAAGCGCTCGGCGTTGGCGACGTCGCGCGCGTAGTCTTCGGCCGGGATGTAGTCGACGCACGGGCCCGAGCAGCGCTTGATCTGGTAGAGCAGGCATGGCCGCGTGCGGTTCGCGAATACGGTGTCCTCGCAGGTGCGAAGGTGGAACACCTTCTGGAGCAGCTGGATCGAGTCCTTCACCGCCCAGGCGGTCGGGAACGGGCCGAAGTAGCGGTGCTTCTGGTCGACCGCGCCGCGGTAGTAGGCGACGCGCGGGACGCGATGCGACTCGATCTTCAGGTACGGATAGCTCTTGTCGTCGACGAAGCGGATGTTGAAGCGCGGCGCCAGCGCCTTGATCAGGTTGTTCTCGAGCAGCAGCGCCTCGGCCTCGGAGCGCACGACCGTCGTCTCCATGCGGACGACGCGCGCGACCATGTGGCCGGTCCAGATCGCGCCCTCGCCGCCGGCGTGTCGCTTGTTGAAGTAGCTCGACACGCGCTTCTTCAGGTCGCGCGCCTTGCCGACGTAGAGCACGTGGTCGGTGGCGTCGAAGTACCGGTAGACGCCCGGCAGGTTGGGCAGCGCGGCGACCTCGGCGAGAAGGCGCTCGCGCGCCGCGGCGCGGTCGCTGTCGCGCGGAAGATCGACCGTCGTCTCGCCCATCGCCGACGATTGTGCCGCGCACGCTCGCCCTGGCGCTCGCCGGGTCTGGCGCACTGCTGCGCGCGCGGTTCCTTCGCGCCCCGGTTGCCGTCTCGATAATCGGCGCATGCAGTGGGACCTCTACTGCCGGGTCGTCGACAACCACGGCGACATCGGTGTCGCCTGGCGCCTCGCCGCCGACCTCGCCGGCCGCGGCGAATCTGTCCGGCTCGCCGTCGACGACACCAGCGCCCTCGCCTGGATCGCGCCACAGGGCGCTTCCGGCGTCGAGATCGTGCGCTGGCAGGACAGACCTTCGCCGCCGCCCGATGTCGTCGTCGAGCTGTTCGGCGCGGGCCGCCCGCCGACGGCATGGCCGACGGGCACGCCGACACCCGTGCTCCTCAACCTCGAGCACCTGAGCGCGGAGCCTTACGTCGAGCGCTCGCACGGCCTGCCTTCGCCGACTCGTCGTCCGGGCGAGCCGGCGTCGACGACCTGGTTTTTCTACCCCGGCTTCAGCGACGCGACCGGCGGGCTGCTGCGCGAGCCGGGCCTGCTCGAGCGCCGGCGCGCGTTCGGTCGCGGCGACGAATGGCTGGACTCGATCGGGGTGGCTGCTCGAGTCGGCGAGCGACGCGTCAGCCTGTTCTCTTATCGCAACGACGCCGTCGGCGAATTGCTTGACGCGCTCGCCGCGGCGCCGACGCTGCTGGTGCTTCCGCCCGGCGCCGCCGCCGAGCAGGTAGCAGCGATCCTCGGCTCCTCGCTCCGCCGCGGCATGCTGCGAGCGGTGCGCCTGCCCTTCATCGCGCAAGACGATTTCGATCATCTGCTCTGGTCGTGCCAGCTCAACTTCGTGCGCGGCGAGGACTCGTTCGTCCGCGCGTTCTGGGCCGGCGCCCCATTCGTCTGGCATCTCTACGTGCAGGACGACGGTGCCCATGCGGTCAAGCTCGCCGCTTTCCTGGACCGCTTTCTCGCCGGCGCGCCGACCACGCTCGCGCTCGCGCTGCGGGCGCTCTTCGCGCGCTGGAACGGCACCGGAGGGGGCGCACTCGCGCCACCGATGTCCGATCCGACCCTGCGCGCGGCCTGGCTGGCGCAATGTGCGCGATGGCGCGAGAGCCTCGTGGCGCAGGACGATCTGGTGACCCGGCTGCTTCGCTTTGCCAGGGCCAAACGCTAGAATTCGAGGCTTTGCGCCCCGCTGCCGGCCGGTCTGTCCGCCTGCTCGCGGCCGCGCCACCAGTGGATCACGCCATGAAAATCGCCCAGGAAATTCGCGCCGGCAACGTCATCATGCAGGGCAAGGACCCGATGGTCGTGCTCAAGACCGAGTACAGCCGCGGCGGCCGCAACTCGGCCACCGTGCGCATGAAGCTGAAGAGCCTGCTCAGCAACTCGGGGACCGAGGTCGTCTACAAGGCCGACGACAAGATGGACCAGATCATCCTCGACAAGAAGGAGTGCACCTACTCCTACTTCGCCGACCCGATGTACGCGTTCATGGACGCCGAATACAACCAGTTCGAGGTCGAGTCCGAGAACATGGGCGACGCCATCCAGTATCTGGAGGACGGCATGCCGGTCGAGGTGGTGTTCTACGACGGCAAGGCGATCTCGGTCGAGCTGCCGACCACCCTGGTGCGCGAGATCGCCGACACCGAGCCCGCAGTCAAGGGCGACACCTCGGGCAAGGTGCTGAAGAACGCCAGGCTCGCGACCGGCCTCGAGATCTCGGTGCCGCTGTTCGTGCAGACCGGCGACAAGGTGGAGATCGACACCCGCACGCACGAGTACAAGAAGCGGGTGTAATTCGACGCTTCGCTGAGCTTCGGCGGGCCCGCTTCACGGGCCCCTGTTTTATGAGCTTTGACTTCTCGGCGGTGACGGTGCCGTTCCGGATGCAGCCCGGCTTGCGCCGGGTCGCCACCGGTGCCGCGCAGCTCACGCCGAGCGCCCCCGGCGGTCGCCATCTGCGCGAGAAGACGGCGGTGCTCGGCAGCTTCGCCGATCAGGCGCTGCGTTCGACCGCCGGCGTCGATGAGCTCGCGATCCTCGGCGCTGTCGCCGCGGAAGCGGCACGGACTTGCCCTGGCGCCTTCGTCGTCGAGACGAGCGCCCGCGGCGGCGCGGCCTTCGCCGCGCCGCGGCTCGGATGGACGCTCGCGAACGGCCTGCCGACCGGCGACGGCCATCCGGCGATCGGCGCGGTCCTGGCCGGGCTTCCTGCCGCGCAACGGCCGAGCGCCCTGCTCTCGCTCGCTTTCGAGGAAGACTTCGCCGTCATCGACGGCGCGAACGCGACGATCCCATGGCTGGCGGTCTGCCTGCCGTCGCGCTGGGCGCCCGAAGAGAAGATCGGTCGCCACTTCGCCGAAGTGCACGCCCCGGTCGCCGACAACGAGATGCTGGTCGCCGCGAGCGAATCGCTGGCACGGCTCGTCACCGGCACCGAGCGCTGGGAGCGCTTCGTCTGGACGATCGGCGCCGACCCGCACCTGAACCAGCATCCGGCGCGCGGCAGCGCCGGCTGGCCGGCCGCTGGCGCGGCGAACGCGACCGGGCTCGTCGCAGGAGCGTCCTTTCGCAGCGAGCGCCAGACCTTCATTCCGATCACCGGGCGCGGCCAGGCGATCTTCACGATCCATGTCGACAGCGTCCCGCTCGCCGACGCCGTGACGAGCGCCGGGGATGCGCGTCGCCTGCACGACGCGATCGCGAGCATGTCGCCGGCCGTGCTCGCCTACCGCGGCCTCGACGTCGCCCGGGATCGCCTCCTCGCCTGGCTTGCGGCACGCGCGGCGGGCGACGGCGACGGCGCGTGAAGACGGCGCCGATCGCGGCCGCGCGCATCGTCCGCGACGACGACGGCACGCCGCGATCGGCCGACTACGGCGACGTCTACCACCCGCGCTCGGGCGCGCTGGCGCAGGCGCGCCACGTCTTCCTAGATGGCGACGCTCTCGCGGCGCGCTGGCGCGGCCGGGGCCGCTTCGTGGTCCTCGAGACCGGGTTCGGCCTCGGCAACAACTTCCTCGCCACCTGGGCCGCGTGGCGCGACGATCCGCAGCGGTGCCGGCAGCTGCACTTCATTTCGATCGAGGCGTCGCCGCCGACGGGGGAAGTCTTCGCGTCGCTTGGGCGCGAAGCCGAGCTGGCACCCTTGGCCGCCGAGCTTGCGCGTCGTTGGCCGCCGCTGACGTGCAACCTGCACCGGCTCGTCCTCGACGAGGGCAGCGTCGAATTGCTGCTCGCGTTCGGCGCCGTCGATGCCTGGCTGCCTCAGCTTGTCGCCTCGGTCGACGCCTTCTTCCTCGACGGCTTCGCGCCGGCGCGCAACCCGGCGATGTGGGACGCGCGGCTGTTCAAGGCGATGGCGAGGCTCGCCTCGCCCGGTGCGACGGTCGCGACCTGGAGCGCGGCGCGCGCGGTTCGCGACGGCCTGCGCAGCGCCGGCTTCGACGTCGGCAAGGCTCCCGGCAGCGGCGGCAAGCGCGACATCACGCGCGGTCGCTTCGAACCCCGATTTTCGCCGCGCCCTTCGCCGCGCCGGAACGCGACGTGCCCGCATCCGGGCGACGGCCAGAACGAGTCGATCTCGCCGGTAGTGATCGTCGGCGCCGGACTCGCCGGCTGTGCCCTCGTGGGCGCTCTTGCCGCCCGCGGCGTGCACTCGCGGGTGCTCGAGCGAAGCTCGACGATCGCCGATGAAGGATCCGGAAATGCCGCGGGCCTGTTCCACGGCGTCGCCCATCGGGGCGACGGGCGCCACGCCCGCTTTCACCGGGCCGCCACCATCGCCGCAAGCACCGCGGTGCGAACGGCGATCGAGCGCAGTGGCGTGCGCGGCAGCGCCGGCGGCCTGCTTCGCGTCGAGACCTCGCTCGAGCTGGCGGCGATGCGTACGCTCATCGACGAGCAAGGACTGCCCCCCGACTACGTCGAGGCGCTCGATGCCGCCGCAGCGAGCCGCCTGGCCGGCGTGACGTTGTCAGGGCCGGCCTGGCACTACCCGCGCGCGGGCTGGGTCGATCCGCGCGGGCTGGCGCGTTCCTGGCTCGACAGCGCCGCCGGCGCGGTCGCGCTGCGCGTGAATTGCAATGTCGCCTCGCTGGCCCGCGTCGGCGACCGCTGGCAGGTCCACGACGCGAGCGGCGCGACGATCGCCAGCGGGGCCGTCGTCGTACTCTGCAACGGCGACGGCGCGCTGCCGGGATCGACCCCCTGGCCGGTACGCAGGCAACGCGGCCAGCTCAGCGCAGCCGCGACCTCGGACCTGGCGTCGATACCGCTGCCGCGGCTGCCGATCGCCGGCGCCGGCTACGTGCTTCCGCCGATCGACGGCACCCTCTGGTTCGGCGCCAGCTCGTCATGGCAAGACGACGATGCCGTGCTGCGGGTCGAGGACCAGCAGCGCAACCTCGATCGCCTGGCGTCGCTGCTCGGCCCCTCAGCGAATCCCTGTCTCGAAAAGCTCGGCGGCCGGGTCGGCTTTCGCTGGGCGAGCGACGATCGCCTGCCGATCGTCGGTGCCGTCCCGGCGAGCGTCGCCGAAGCCCTGGTCCCCGGATTCATCGGCGCCCGGTCGCCCCGCTTCGATCAGCCCCGCTTCGTGGCGCGGGCGCCGGGGCTTTTCGTGTGTTGCGCGCTGGGCTCGCGCGGTATCGCG
Organism: Caldimonas sp.; assembly: GCA_039916285.1. Classification (GTDB taxonomy): domain Bacteria; phylum Pseudomonadota; class Gammaproteobacteria; order Burkholderiales; family Burkholderiaceae_C; genus Schlegelella_A. The sequence goes on along the minus strand of JBDSLQ010000246.1, from coordinate 1,603 downwards.
TCGGCGGCGTTCGGCGCTGAGATCCTGGCGGCTGCGATCAGCGGCGCGCCGTTGCCGGCCGAGGCCGACCTGCTCGATGCGATCGACCCGGCGCGCTTCCTGAGCCGACGCTTTCGGCGCGGCGAGGCGGCGCGTCAGCGCCTCGCTGCGGATCGGGGTCAGCCCCCCGTCGGGCCCATCGCCGGGTCGGCCGGCGCCTGAGCAGGCTCGGCACCGTTCTGGGGCACCGCTTCGCCGTCGCCGGCGCCGCCGAGCTTGCGCCCGGCCTTGTCCTTTTCCTTCTGTTCCTTCTTCTTCTTCTTGGCAAGCTCGCGTTGTCGTTTTTCAAATGAATAGTTGGGTTTGGCCACGGGCCGTCCTTCCTGTGAGCTGCACGGGTCGTGCACGGGTGCGGAGGTTACGCGGTTTTCCCGCGCCGACTTTTCGCTCTGGTGTCAGGGCGTCTCAAACGTCAAGGTGCGCACACCCGCCGCGGTGCCGAGCAGACAAACGGTCGCAGGACGGCGCGCGAAGATGCCCACGCAGACTATCCCCGGCCACTGGTTGACCTCGGTCTCGAGCCCGACCGGATCGTCGATCGCCAGGCCGTGCACATCGAGAATGACACCGCCGTTGTCGGTGACGACGCCTTCCCGGCGCTGCGCACGCCCGCCAAGGGCGGCGAACCGCCGCGTGACCTGCGCCGCCGCCATCGGGATCACCTCGACCGGCAGCGGAAACCGGCCGAGCCGCGTGACGAGCTTGGAGCCGTCGGCGATGCAGACGAAGCGCTCCGCCAGGTCGGCGACGATCTTCTCGCGTGTCAGCGCCGCCCCGCCGCCCTTGATCATGCAGCCCGAGGCGTCGATCTCGTCGGCGCCGTCGACGCAGACCGGCAGCGACTCTACGTCGCCGGCGTCGACGACCGCGATGCCGCGCGCGACCAGCCGTGCCGTGCTCGCCGCGCTGCTCGACACCGCGCCGGCGATGCGCCGGTCGCCTTCGAGCCGCGCCAGCGCGTCGATGAAGAGGTTCACCGTCGAGCCCGAGCCGACGCCGATCACGGTGCCGGGCGGCACGTGGGCGAGCGCCGCCTCGGCGACCAGGCGCTTGAGCTCGTCCTGCGTCACTGGGGCATCCGCCCGACCATCTGCTCGGGAACGATCCAGGCGTCGAACTGCTCGGCGGTGACCCAGCCGGAAGCGAGAGCCGCCGCGCGCAAGGTGCTGCCGCTCTGGTGCGCCGCCTTCGCGATCCTGGCCGCCCTGTCGTAGCCGATGTGCGGATTGAGCGCGGTGACGAGCATCAGCGATCGCTGCACCAGCTCGGCGATGCGCTCGCGGTCGGGCTCGATGCCGCGCGCGCAGTGCTCGTCGAAGCTGCGCGCGCCGTCGCCGAGGAGGCGCGCGCTCTGCAGGAAGTTGTGGATGACGAGCGGCTTGTAGACGTTGAGCTCGAAGTTGCCCGACGCGCCGCCGACGTTGACGGCGACGTCGTTGCCGAGCACCTGCGCCGCGAGCATCGTCAGCGCCTCGCACTGGGTCGGATTGACCTTGCCCGGCATGATCGAGCTGCCCGGCTCGTTCTCGGGAATGCGGATCTCGCCGAGCCCCGAGCGCGGCCC
>JBDSLQ010000245.1:0-14225 GCA_039916285.1 Caldimonas sp. | reverse complement strand
CGACGATGTCGAGGCCGCGCGCGGCGACGTCGGTCGCGACGAGGACGTCGACCTCACCCTTCTTGAACGCCTCGAGCGCCTTCAGCCGCTCGTCCTGCGACTTGTCGCCGTGCAGGGCGTTGGTGCGAAGGCCGTCGCGCTCGAACGAGCGCGCCAGCCGGGCGCAGCCGAGCTTGGAGTTGACGAAGATCAGCGCCTGGCCGATCGAGCGTTCCTTCAGCAGCTTCAAGACCGCGCGGCGCTTGTCGTCGGTCGCGACGCTGTAGAAATGCTGCTCGACATTGCTCGCCGTCGCGTTCGGCCGCGCTACCTCGACCAGGATCGGGTCCTGCAGGTAGCTTTCGGCGAGGCGGCGGATCTCGGGCGAGAACGTCGCCGAGAAGAGCAGCGTCTGGCGCTGCTTGGGCAGGTACGAGAGGATGCGCTGCAGGTCGGGCAGGAAGCCGATGTCGAGCATGCGATCGGCCTCGTCGAGGACGACGTACTCGACCTGGTTCAGCACGCAGTTCTTCGCCTCGATGTGGTCGAGCAGGCGCCCCGGCGTCGCGACGAGAACCTCGACGCCCTGCTTCAGCTGGAGCGTCTGCGGCTTCATGTCGATGCCGCCGAAGACGACGGCGACGCGCAGCTTCGAGTGCGCCGCGTAGCCCGTGATGTTGTCGGCGACCTGGTCGGCGAGCTCCCGCGTCGGCGTGATCACGAGCGCGCGCACCGGGTGACGCGCCGGCGACATGCTGGCGTTCTCGTGCGGCAGCATCTTGTGCAGGAGCGGCAGCGAGAACGCCGCCGTCTTGCCAGTGCCGGTCTGCGCTGCGCCCATGACGTCGCGCCCGGCGAGGACGATCGGGATCGCCTTGGCCTGGATCGGCGTCATCGTCGTGTAGCCCTGGTCGGCGACGGCGCGCTGCAGGATCGGCGACAGGCCGATCGAGGAGAACTTGAGGGAGGGGGTGTCGGCGTCGGTGCCGGCAAGCGGATCGGCGAGAGAAGGCGAGACCGGCTCGCCCGAAAGCGCGGCCGGCGCGCTGTGCGGTTCATTCATGACGCAATTATCGCGCCCCGGCCCCGCGAGCGCTGGGCGGAGCCTGGGCAGGCCGTCGTGTGAAAAGCCGCAGATACACTTCGCCGTTCAGCCCCTGAACACCTTTGCCGCGCTCTGGCGCACCCCCCGAACATGATCGTCGTCACCGGCGGCGCCGGCTTCATCGGCTCGAATTTCGTCCTCGATTGGCTCGCCAATGGCGACGAGCCGGTCGTCAACCTGGATGCGCTGACCTACGCCGGCAACACCGAAAACCTGGCCTCGCTCGCAGGCGATCGGCGCCACGTCTTCGTGCGCGGCGACATTTGCGACCGCCCGTTGCTCGATCGCCTTTTCGCAGAGCATGGGCCGCGCGCGGTCGTCCATTTCGCGGCGGAGAGCCACGTCGATCGCAGCATCCACGGGCCGGCGGAATTCATCCGCACCAACGTGCAGGGCACCTTCACGCTTCTCGAAGCCGCCCGCGCGTTCTGGACCTCGCTCGCCGCGGCCGACAAGGCGGGGTTCCGCTTCCTCCACGTCTCGACCGACGAGGTCTACGGCTCGCTCGCCCGCGACGACCCGGCGTTCTGCGAATCCGACACCTACGAGCCGAACAGCCCTTACTCGGCGAGCAAGGCGGCGAGCGACCATCTCGTTCGCGCCTGGCACCACACCTACGGGTTGCCGGTGCTGACGACCAATTGCAGCAACAACTACGGGCCGTTCCATTTCCCCGAGAAGCTGATCCCGCTGATGATCGTCAACGCCCTCGCCGGCAAGCCATTGCCGGTCTACGGCGACGGCCAGCAGGTTCGCGACTGGCTTTATGTCAAGGACCACTGCGCGGCGATCCGCGCGGTGCTGGCGCGCGGCCGCGTCGGCGAAACCTACAACGTGGGCGGCTGGAACGAGAAGCCGAACCTCGAGATCGTCCACGCCGTCTGCCGCCTGCTCGACGAGCTGAAGGCGCATCCCGAGGGGCCTTACGCGCGCCTCGTCACCCACGTCACCGACCGTCCCGGCCACGACCGCCGCTACGCGATCGACGCCGGCAAGATCGAGCGCGAGCTCGGCTGGCGCCCGGCCGAGACCTTCGAGTCGGGGCTGAGGAAGACCGTGCGCTGGTACCTCGACAACGCCCAGTGGGTCGAGCGGGTGCAGAACGGCGCCTACCGCGAATGGGTCTCGACGCAGTACGGGGCGCCGCCGGCGTGAAGATCCTGCTCCTGGGCAAGGACGGGCAGGTCGGCTGGGAGCTGCAGCGATCGCTGGCGCCGCTCGGCGAAATCGTCGCCCTGGGCTCGACCGACCGCGCGCCGCTGGGCGGCGATCTGCGCGACCCCGAGGCGCTCGCCGCGACGGTGCGGACCGTCGCGCCGCAGCTGATCGTCAACGCCGCCGCCTACACCGCCGTCGATCGCGCCGAGAGCGAGGCGGAGGAGGCCATGCTCGTCAACGCCACTGCGGTCGGCGCGCTGGCGCGTGCGGCCGATGCGGCCGGTGCCTGGCTCGTCCACTACAGCAGCGACTACGTGTTCGACGGCAGCGGCACCACGCCGTGGACCGAGCAGGACCGGCCGGCGCCGCTCGGGGCCTATGGCCGCAGCAAGCTCGCGGGCGAGGAGCTCGTTCGCGCGAGCGGCTGCCGCCATCTCGTCTTTCGCACCAGCTGGGTCTGCTCGGCACGCGGCGCCAACTTCGCGAAGACGATGCTGCGCCTGGCGCGCGAGCGCGAGTCGCTGCGCGTCGTCGACGACCAGATCGGCGCGCCGACCGGCGCCGAGCTGCTCGCCGACCTCACGGCCCACGCCTGCCGGCGGGCGCTCGTCGATCCATCCGTCTCCGGGACGTACCACGCGGCTGCGGCCGGCGAGACGAGCTGGTTCGACTACGCCCGCCACGCGATCGCCACCGCGCGCCGGCACGGCGCCGCCCTCCGCGTCGCCGACGCCGCGATCGAGCCGGTGCCCACCACCGCTTATCCTCAGGCAGCGCGACGGCCGCTCAATTCCCGCCTCGACACGACGCGGCTGCGAACGACCTTCGGCCTGGCGCTGCCGCCGTGGCAAGCCGGCGTCGAGCGCGTCGTGCGCGAGCTGATCGACTCTTCCGACACCCTGCACAACCGAGCATGACGACGACACCCGCCCGCAAGGGCATCATCCTCGCCGGCGGCTCGGGAACGCGCCTGCACCCGGCGACGCTCGCGCTCAGCAAGCAGCTGCTGCCGGTCTACGACAAGCCGATGGTGTACTACCCGCTCAGCACGCTGATGCTCGCCGGGATCCGCGACATCCTCCTCATCAGCACGCCGCAGGACGTGCCGCGCTTCGAGTCGCTGCTCGGCGACGGCTCGCAGTGGGGCATCTCGATCAGCTACTGCGTGCAGCCGAGCCCGGACGGCCTGGCCCAGGCCTTCGTCCTCGGCCGCGCCTTCGTCGGCGGCGGCACGAGCGCGCTCGTCCTCGGCGACAACATCTTCTACGGCCACGACCTGCAGCGGTTGCTCGAGTCGGCGGCGGCTCGGCCTTCGGGCGCGTCGGTGTTCGCCTATCACGTGAACGACCCCGAACGCTACGGCGTCGTCGCCTTCGACGAGCAGCGCCGGGCCCAGAGCATCGAGGAGAAGCCGAAGGCGCCGAAGAGCAGCTACGCCGTCACCGGCCTCTACTTCTACGACGCCGACGTGTGCGACATCGCCGCCTCGATCCGACCCTCGGCGCGCGGCGAGCTCGAGATCACCGACGTCAACGCGTGCTACCTCGCTCGCGGCGACCTCAACGTCGAGGTGCTCGGCCGCGGCTACGCCTGGCTCGACACCGGCACCCACGACAGCCTGCTCGAAGCCGGCCAGTTCATCGCCACGCTAGAGAAGCGCCAGGGGCTGAAGGTCGCCTGCCCGGAGGAAGTCGCCTATCGCGCCGGCTGGATCAGCCGCGACGCGCTCTGCGCGATGGCGCAGCCGATGGTCAAGAGCGGCTACGGCAAGTACCTGCTCCAGATCGCCGACAGCAAGGTGTTCTGATGGAGGTCACGACGACCGCGCTGGCCGGGGTGCTGATCGTCCAGCCCAAGGTGTTCGCCGACGCGCGCGGCTTCTTCCTCGAGAGCTTCAACCAGCGCGAGTTCGACAGCGCCGTCGGCGCCCCCGTGACCTTCGTCCAGGACAACCATTCGCGCTCGGCGCAGGGCGTCCTGCGCGGCCTGCACATGCAGGTCGGTCCGCACGCCCAGGGCAAGCTCGTGCGCGTGACGAAGGGCCGCATCTTCGACGTCGCGGTCGACGTTCGCGCCGGCAGCCCGACGTACCGGCAGTGGGTCGGCCTCGAGCTCGACGACGTCGCCCATCGCCAGATCTGGATCCCGCCCGGCCTCGCGCACGGCTTCCTGGTCATGAGCGAGAGCGCCGACGTCCAGTACAAGACCACCGACTACTACACGCCCGCCGCCGAGCTGGGCATCCGCTGGGACGACCCGGCTCTCGCGATCGCCTGGCCCGACATCGGCGTGCCGTATACCCTTTCCGCCAAGGACCGGGTCGCACCCGGGCTCGACGCGGCGCTGTCGGCCCGGTAACGGCTCAGAGGACGCGGGCAAGCGCCAACAATTGCCGCGTTTCCAGTGGTATGGAGAGGCCTCGTCAGCGGGTACACTGCCGCGTTCAGCCATTGAACACAGGCCCCTCTTGCACCCCGAAGACTCCGCCTCCGACGAAGACGCCGCCGTCGCGCTGCTGCGCCTGCTCGAGGATCACCCCGAGTACTCGCAACGCCAGCTGGCGGGCGCGCTCGGAGTCAGCCTCGGCAAGACCCACTACCTTCTGAAGGCGCTGCTCGCGAAGGGCTGGGTCAAGGCCCAGAACTTCCAGCGCAGCGACAGGAAGCTCGGCTATCTCTACGTGCTGACGCCCACCGGTCTCCGCCAGCGCCTGCAGCTGACGCAGGCCTTCCTGGCGAGAAAGGAGCGCGAGTACGTCGCGCTGCGCTCGCAGATTTCGGCCCTGCGAAAGGACCTCGCCGACCGGGGGGTGACGCCACCGTGAGCGCAGCGATCCTCACCGTCGTTCCGGTGATCCTCGCCGGCGGCAGCGGCACGCGCCTGTGGCCGCTCAGCCGGTCGCTTCATCCGAAGCAGTACCTGTCGCTCGGGGTCGGCGGTGGCGCGAGCGACGAGACGCTGTTCCAGCAGGCGGCGCGCCGCCTCGCCTCGCTCGCCGAACCGGGCATCGCGGTGCAGCCGCCTTGCATCGTCGCCAACGAGGAGCATCGCTTCACGGTGATCGACCAGCTCCGCGGCGCGGGCGTCGAGCCCGGCCGCGTCCTGCTCGAGCCGTTCGGCCGGAACACCGCGCCGGCGCTCGAATTGGCCGCGCTCTGCGCCGCCGCGCCGGCCTACGCCGACCCGATCCTCGTGATCGCGCCGGCCGATCACGCCATCGGCAAGCCGGGCGCGTTCACGTCGGCATTGCGCCAGGCGGTGCGCGCGGCCGCCGCCGGCGGCATCGTCGTGCTCGGCATCCGGCCGGATCGGCCCGACACGGGCTACGGCTATATCCAGGCGGGCGCGGCGGCGCCGGGCGATGCGCTGCGCGTCGCCGCGTTCGTCGAGAAGCCCGACCTCGCGACCGCCGAGAAGTACGTCGCCGACGGCGGCTACTACTGGAACAGCGGCATGTTCGTGATGCGCGCCAGCGTCTGGCTGCAGGCGCTGCGGCGCTTTCGCCCCGACATCGCCACGGCCTGCGACGTCGCGTTTCGTACCGCCGCCACCGACGCAGCCTTCCTGCGCTTCGACACCGCGGCCTTCGCCGCGATCCCGGCCGACAGCATCGACTACGCCGTCATGGAACCGGCGAGCCGCGCCGGCTCTGGCCTCGACATCCGCATGGTGCCGCTCGATGCCGGCTGGAGCGACCTCGGCGCCTGGGACGCGGTCTGGCAGGTCGGCGCCCACGACGGCGACGGCAACGCCACCCACGGCGACACGCTCGTGCGCGACTCGCGCAACACGCTCGTCCATGCGACGAGCCGGCTGGTCGGCGTGATCGGCCTCGACGACGTCACCGTCGTCGAGACCGCCGACGCGGTGCTCGTCGCGCATCGCTCGAAGAGCCCGGCGGTGAAGGAGCTCGTCGCCGCGCTGGCCCAGACCGGCCGGACGGAAGCGACGACGCATCGGCGCGTGCATCGGCCATGGGGCTGGTACGAAAGCATCGACCACGGGCCGCGCTTCCAGGTCAAGCGGATCATGGTCAAGCCCGGCGCGCGGCTCAGCCTGCAGATGCACCACCACCGCGCCGAGCACTGGGTCGTGGTCTCGGGCACGGCGGAGGTGACGAACGGCACCGCCGTCTCGATGCTGAGCGAGAACCAGAGCACCTACATCCCGCTCGGGCAGACGCATCGGCTGGCCAACCCGGGGAAGGTGGCGCTGGAGATCATCGAGGTGCAGTCGGGGTCGTACCTGGGAGAGGACGACATCGTGCGATTCGAGGACAGCTATGGGCGTGCGCCGCCGACGGCTTCGAACGCGGAGAAGCAGCCTTGAGGATCACCGTCGCCGGCACCGGGTACGTCGGGCTCGTCACGGGTGCGTGCCTTGCCGATCTCGGCAACGACGTCGTCTGTCTCGACATCGACGAGAGCAAGGTCGCTGGCCTGCGCGAAGGAGTCATCCCGATCCACGAGCCCGGGTTGCACGATCTGGTGCTCCGGAATACGACCGCGGGGCGGCTGCGGTTCGTGACCGATCCGCGTGAGGCGGCGTTGCACGGCATCATCCAGTTCATCGCCGTGGGCACGCCGCCCGACGAGGACGGCTCGGCCGACGTGCAGCACGTGCTGGCTGCCGCGCGCCAGATCGGGCGCCACATGGACGGCCACCGCGTCGTCGTGAACAAGAGCACGGTTCCGGTCGGCACGGCAGCCAGGGTCTTCGAGGCGATCGGCGCCGAGCTGCGCGCGCGCCGCGCCGATCTGCTCTTCAGCGTCGTCTCGAATCCGGAGTTCCTCAAGGAAGGCACGGCGATCGCCGACTTCATGCGTCCCGACCGGATCGTGATCGGCAGCGACGACGCCCACGCGACCGAGCTGATGAGGCAGCTCTACGCGCCGTTCGAGCGCAACCATTCGAAGTTGATGGTCACCGACGTGGCGTCTGCCGAGCTGATCAAGTACGCAGCCAACGCCATGCTTGCGACGCGGATCAGCTTCATGAACGAGATGGCCCTGCTGGCCGAACGACTGGGCGCCGACATCGATGCCGTGCGGCGCGGCATCGGCAGCGACCCCCGCATCGGCCACGACTTCCTCTACGCCGGGTGCGGCTACGGCGGTTCCTGTTTTCCGAAGGACGTGAAGGCGCTGACGCGCACCGCCGCCAAGGCGGGTACGCCGCTGCGCGTGCTGGCCGCGGTCGAGGCCGCCAACGAGCACCAGAAGCTCGTCCTGATCGACAAGGTCGAAGCCCGCTTCGGCGCCGACCTCGCCGGCAAGGTGATCGCGATCTGGGGCCTGGCATTCAAGCCCGGGACCGACGACTTGCGCGAGGCGCCCAGCCAGGTGGTGGTGCGCGAGCTGGCAAAACGCGGCGCCCGCATCCGCGCCTATGACCCGGTCGCCGTGGCGCAAGCGCGCCGCGTGCTGGCCGACGTCCCCGGCCTCGAGCTCTGCGCCACGGCGATGGCAGCGCTCGAAGGCGCCGACGCCCTGGTCATCGTCACCGAGTGGAAGGAATTCCGCAGCCCCGATCTCGACCGGATGAAGTCATCGATGCGCCAGGCCGTCATCTTCGACGGCCGCAACATCCTCGACCCGCGCGACGCCCGCGCCGCCGGGTTCGAATACACCGGAATCGGCCGGCCGTGATCGCCATCGCCCTCCTCGGCTGCGGCCGGATTGCCAGGCGCCATGCCGAATTGCTCGGCACCGGCCAGATCGAGGGCGCGCGGCTCGCCGCCGTCTGCGACCGCCAGGGCGAGCGCGCTGCCGCTTTCGGATCGCGCTATGCGGTGCCCTCGTTCACGGGTATCGACGAGCTGCTCGCCGCCCCGGGGATCGACGCGGTCGCGGTCCTGACGCCGAGCGGCATGCACGCCGGGCACGCCATTCGGGTCGCCCGGTCGGGACGCCACGTCATCGTCGAGAAACCGATGGCGCTGACGCTCGCCGACGCCGAAGAGATGATCGCAGCCGCCGACTCGGCGCGCGTCCAGCTCTTCGTCGTCAAGCAGAACCGCTTCAACGTTCCGGTCGTGAAAGCGCGCGAGGCGCTCGAGGCCGGGCGTTTCGGCAAGCTCGTGCTCGGCACGGTCCGCGTGCGCTGGTGCCGCGACCAGTCGTACTACGAGCAGGACGATTGGCGCGGGACGTGGGCCCAGGACGGCGGCGTTCTCGCCAACCAGGCCAGCCACCACGTCGACATGCTGAGCTGGTTCATGGGCGACGCCGAGGCGGTGCATGCGCGCGCGGCCACAGCGCTCGTCGACATCGAGGCAGAGGACACCGCAGTCGCGACGCTGCGCTTCCGCAACGGCGCGCTCGGCATCGTCGAGGCGACGAACGCGGCGCGGCCGCGCGACATGGAGGGCTCGCTCTCCGTCCTCGGCTCCAAGGGCGCAGTCGAGATTGCCGGCTTCGCGGTCAACGAGATTCGCACGTGGCAGTTCGTCGACTCCTTGGCGAGCGACGCCGCGGTAATGGAGTCGTATTCGGTCAATCCGCCGAACGTGTATGGCTTCGGCCACCAGGCGTACTACGAGCACGTCGTCGCCTGCCTCGACCACGGCGCCAGGCCGCTGGTCGACGGCCACCACGGGCGCCAGAGCCTCGAGCTGATCATGGCGCTCTACGAATCGATCGCCTCCGGGCGCGAAGTGACGCTGCCGCTGCGCGTCGAGCACTGCCGGCTGGGACGTGCATGACGGATGTCGCGTTGGCTCCCGTCCTCGACGCCGCCAGCGTCCGCGACGTTCGCCACGGCCAGCGCGTCCGCATCATCGAGCCGGCCAATGTCTACGAGTGCACGCTCGGCGACGACTGCTTCGTCGGACCGTTCGTCGAGATCCAGCGCGGTGTCGTGGTGGGCGCGCGCACGAGGATCCAATCGCATTCCTTCGTCTGCGAGCTCGTCGAGATCGGCAACGACTGCTTCGTCGGCCACGGCGTCATGTTCACCAACGACACGTTCGCGAGCGGCGGCCCGGCGCGCGGCGACAGGGCGCGCTACCGCCCGACGCGCATCGGCGACCGCGTCTCGATCGGCTCCAACGCGACCCTGCTGCCGGTCTCGATCTGCGACGACGTCGTCATCGGCGCGGGCGCGGTCGTGACGCGCGACATCACCCGGGCTGGCATCTATGCCGGCAATCCGGCGCGCTACCTGAGGGCAGCCGGCGCCCGTCCGGCGGGCGGGTCGTGACCAGCATGGGCACCAGCGTTCCCTTCGCCGACCTGCACGCTCAGTACCTCACGATCCGCGTCGAGCTCGACGCCGCCATCGCCGACGTGATCCGGGCATCGGCCTTCATCCGCGGCCCCCACGTCGAGCGTTTCGAGCGCGAGTTCGCCGAGGCAACCGGAGCCAGGCATTGCGTCTCGTGCGCCAACGGCACCGATTCGCTCTACATCGCGATGCGCGCGCTCGGCGTGAAGCCGGGTGACGAGGTCATCGTCCCGGCGCATTCCTGGATCTCGACATCGGAGACGGTCACGCAAGCAGGCGCGAAGGTGGTCTTCTGCGACACCGATCCGGCGACGTACACCATCGACCCGAGCCAGCTCGAAGCGAAGATCGGCCCGCGCACGGTCGGCATCATTCCGGTCCATCTGTACGGCCAGCCGGCGGACATGCCGGCGGTGATGGCCCTCGCCGACAAGCACAAGCTCTGGGTGATCGAGGACTGCGCCCAGGCCCATCTCGCGCGCTGCGACGGGCGCGGCGTCGGCAGCTTCGGCGTCGCCGCCTCGTACTCGTTCTATCCGGGCAAGAACCTCGGCGCGATGGGCGATGCCGGCGCGATCACGACCGGCGACGCTGCCCTCGCTGATCGCATGGCGATGTTCGCGCGCCACGGCGGCAAGACCAAGGGCGATCACCAGATCGAAGGCATCAACAGCCGTCTCGACGGCCTGCAGGCAGCCGTTCTCTCGGTGAAGCTGCGGCACCTGCCGCTGTGGACCGAGCGCCGGCGCCAGCTCGCGAAGGACTATGACGAAGCGCTGGCCGGCATCGAAGGTCTGCGTCTGCCGGCGGTCGCCGCCGGACGCGAGCCGGTATGGCACCTGTACGTGGTGCAGCACGCGCGCCGCGACGCGCTCGCGTCGCACCTGTCGAGCCGCGGCGTCCAGACGGTCATCAACTACCCGACGGCGCTGCCGTTCCTTCCGGCCTACCGCCGCTTCGCGCACCGCGCCGAGGAGTTCCCGATCGCGCATGCCGCGCAGTCGCGGATTCTCTCGCTGCCGATCTTCCCGGAGATGAGCGCGGCCCAGCTCGGCGCCGTCGCCGATGCGGTGCGCTCGTTCGCCGCCGCGCCATGAAGCTGGCCGGCAAGAAAGTGCTCGTGACCGGGGCCGACGGCTTCATCGGCTCGCACCTGTGCGAGCACCTGCTCGCGTACGGCGCCGACGTGAAGGCGTTCGTCTACTACAACAGCTTCAACTCGTGGGGCTGGCTCGATGAATCGAGCGAGCAGGTCAAGCGCTCGCTCGACGTCTTCGCCGGCGACATTCGCGATCCACACGGCGTTCGCACCGCCATGCAGGGCTGCGACGTCGTCATGCACCTGGCCGCCCTGATCGCGATCCCGTACTCGTACCACTCGCCCGACACCTACGTCGACACCAACGTCAAGGGCACGCTCAACGTCGTCCAGGCGGCGCGCGAGCTCGGCGTCGAGCGCGTCGTCCACACCTCGACGAGCGAGGTCTACGGCACTGCACGGTTCGTGCCGATCACCGAGCAGCACCCGCTGCAAGGCCAGTCGCCGTACTCGGCCAGCAAGATCGGCGCCGACCAGATGGCGACCAGCTTCTATCTCTCGTTCAAGACGCCGGTGGCGACGATCCGGCCGTTCAACACCTACGGCCCGCGCCAGTCGGCGCGCGCCGTGATCCCGACCATCATCACGCAGATCGCGGCCGGCGCGCGCGAGCTCAAGCTCGGCGCGCTGACGCCGACGCGCGACTTCAACTTCGTCCGCGACACGGTGCGCGGCTTCGTCGCCGTCGCCGAGTGCGACGCCGCCCTCGGCGAGGTCGTCAACGTCGGCAGCAACTTCGAGATCTCGATCGGCGACACGGCGCGCCTGATCGCCGAGCTGATGGGTGCCGAGGTGACGTTCGCGAGCGACGAGCAGCGGCTGCGCCCGGCCGGCAGCGAGGTCGAGCGACTGTGGGCCGACAACTCGCGCGCCCGCGAACTGGCCGGCTGGACGCCGGAGTACGCGGGCGTCGAGGGACTGCGGCGGGGCCTCGCCGAGACGATCGACTGGTTCCACGACCCCGCCAACCTGCGCCGCTACAAGGCCGGCCGGTACAACCTGTGAGCGCCGTCGTGTCCGCTCCGCCCGCCGTCATGCCGCCCTCGCCGGTGGTCGGCGCCATCGTCGACGCCGTGCGCGCGGTGCTCGGCCCGGCTGCGCAGCCGATCGCGCTGCACGAGCCCGAGTTCGCCGGCAACGAGTGGCAGTACGTCAAGGAGTGCATCGACACCGGCTGGGTCTCCTCGGTCGGCTCCTTCGTCGACCGCTTCGAGCGCGACCTCGCCGCCGTCACCGGCAGCGCGCACGCTATCGCGACCTCGAACGGAACGTCGGCGCTGCACGTCTGCCTGCTGCTTGCCGGCGTGCAAGCGGGCGACGAGGTGGTGATGCCGTCGCTCACCTTCATCGCCACCGCCAACGCCGTCTCCTACGTCGGGGCGAAGCCGCACTTCGTCGACTCGGAAGAGGTCTCGCTCGGCGTCGACGCGGACAAGCTCGACGCGCACCTGCGCGAAACCGCGCAGATCACGGACGGCGTCTGCGTCAACCGGCGCACCGGCGCGCCGATGCGGGCGCTCGTCGTCATGCACGTGTTCGGCCATCCGTGCGACCTCGACGCGCTCGACGAGGTCGCGCGCCGCTGGCGTTTGGTGCTGGTCGAGGACGCCGCCGAATCGCTCGGGGCGAGCTACCACGGCCGCCACACCGGCAACGTCGGCCGCGTCGCCGCGCTCAGCTTCAACGGCAACAAGGTCGTGACCACCGGCGGCGGAGGTGCGATTCTCACCAACGACGCGGCGCTCGGTCGACGCGCCAAGCACCTGACGACGACCGCGCGGGTTCCGCACCGCTGGAACTTCCTGCACGACGAGGTCGGCTACAACTATCGGCTGCCGAACCTGAACGCCGCGCTCGGCTGCGCCCAGCTCGAGCAACTGGCGTCGCTGGTCGAGAGGAAGCGCCGCCTCGCCGGTCGCTATCGCGACGCGCTGGCCCACGTCGACGGCGCCCGCTTCCTCGCCGAGCCGCAGGGCACCTCGAGCAGCTACTGGCTGAACGCGATCGTTCTCGACGAGGCGAACGCGGGCGAGCGCGACTCGCTGCTCGGCGCCCTCAACGACGCCGGCTACCAGTCGCGGCCACTCTGGACGCTGATGCACCACCTGCCGATGTACCGCGACTGCCCGCGCGCCGACCTGGCGATCGCCGAGCGGATGGAAGCGCGCGTCGTCAACGTTCCGAGCAGCGCCAGGCTCGCCGACTGACCATGGCGCGTCGAATCTGCGTCGTCACCGGCAGCCGCGCCGAATACGGCCTGCTGTACTGGGTGCTGCACGACCTGCGCGCCGACCCGGCGTTCGAGCTCCAGCTCATCGTCACCGGCATGCACCTGGCGCGCGAGTTCGGCCACACCGTCGACGAGATCGTCAACGACGGCTTCGCGATCGCCCGCCGCGTCGACATGCTGGTCTCGAGCGATTCGCCGGGCGGCATCGCCAGGTCGATCGCGCTCGGCGTGATCGGCATGGCCGACGCTCTCGAGCAGCTCGGCCCCGAGATCGTCGTCGTCCTCGGCGACCGCTTCGAGATCCTGGCCGCGGCACAGGCGTGCCTGGTCGAGCGCATTCCGCTCGCGCACATCGCCGGCGGCGACACGACCGAAGGCGCGTTCGACGAATCGATCCGTCACGCGATCACGAAGATGGCGCACGTCCACTTCGCAACCAACGAGCAGTCGGCTGCGCGCGTCCGCCAGCTCGGCGAGGATCCGACGCACGTGCACGTCGTCGGCAGCCCGGGGCTCGATCACCTGCGCCGCCGGCCGCTGCTCGACCGCGCAGCGCTGTCGCAGGCGCTCGGCGCGCCGCTCGGCAAGCGCAACGTGCTGGCCACGTTCCATCCGGTGACGCTCGCCGCCGACGCCGGCGCCGCGCAGGCACGCGCACTCCTCGCCGCGCTCGACGGCGTGCCCGACGACGTCACCGTCTGGTTCACTGGATCGAACGCCGACACCGGCGGGCGGGCGATCGCCGCGCTCGTCACGGAATGGGCCGCGCTCCGGCCCGGCCGCGCCCACGTCTTCGCCTCGCTCGGTCAGCTGCGCTATCTGAGCCTGCTGGCGCAGGTCGACGCGGTGGTGGGCAACTCGTCGAGCGGCCTGTACGAGGCGCCGTCGTTCGGCATCCCGACCGTCGACGTCGGCGAGCGCCAGCGCAGCCGCCTCGCCGCCGACTCGGTGATCCGCTGCGATGCCGACGCGGAGGCGATCGGGGCCGCGCTCGCCCGGGCCCTCGCGACGCCGCGCCGCGCCGTCGTCAATCCGTACGGCGACGGCGACAGTGCCCGCCGCATCGTCGCCGTCCTGCGCGACCTGCCGGCGCCGTCGACGCTGCTGCAGAAGAGATTCCACCTCGTCGGGGCGGAGCATGGCTGAACGAACTCTCTTCATCGCCGAGGCGGGCGTGAACCACAACGGCTCGCTCGAGCTCGCGCTGAAGCTCGTCGACGTCGCCGCCGATGCCGGCGCCGACGTCGTCAAGTTCCAGACCTTCAAGGCCGAGCAGCTCGCCACCGCGCGCGCCGCGAAGGCCGACTACCAGGTCGCCAACACCCAGGAAGAAGGCTCGCAGCTGGCGATGCTGAAGCGGCTCGAGCTGGCGGCCGACGCCTACCCGGCACTGCTCGCGCGCTGCCGCGCGCGCGGCATCCGCTTCATGT
>JBDSLQ010000244.1:0-5312 GCA_039916285.1 Caldimonas sp. | reverse complement strand
TCCAGTTCACTGGCCTGCCGTTCTTCGCACCCGAGATGTTCCGCTCGGTCGAGGTCGCCGATCCGCTGCGCACCAAGCAGCTCCGCGCCGGCTTGACGCAGCTCGGCGAGGAAGGCGCGATCCAGGTGTTCCGCCCGGTCGCCGGCTCGGTGCTGTTGCTCGGCGCGGTCGGCCAGCTGCAGTTCGAGGTCGTCGCGCACCGGCTCGAGCACGAGTACGGCGTCAAGGCGCGCATCCAGCCGTCTCGTTTCCAGGTCGCGCGCTGGGTCACCTGCGATCCCGGCGACGGCGGCGAGCGCGAGCTGCAGCGCTTCATCGACGCCAACCAGCACCGCGTCGCCTACGACGCCGTCGATGCGCCCACCGTGCTGGTCGAGTACGCGCCTGAGCTGCGCGCGATCGAGAGCAACTGGCCGAAGATCCGCTTCCACGCGCTGCGCGAGCACGCGGGGCTGGTGTTCCAGAAGCAGCTCGAAGGCTGAGACGCCCCGCGGCCTCGGCGTCTCGGTTCTAGCGGGGGGCGAAGCTCAGTGCTTGCCCTTCTTGTCGTGGCCCTTGCCATGACCACGATCGTCGTCGCGATCGTCGCGTTTGTCCTGCTTGTCCCAGCCGCGATGACGGCCGCGATTCCAGCCCGGGTGCTCGTGCTCGTAGCGCTCGCGCACCCATTCGTCGCGGACGAAGTACACCGGCTGGCCGCAGGCGTTGTAGCGGCCGCAGTAAGTGCGCCAGTTCTGCTGGTGGGCCGGCGGCACGTAGAGGTACACGGGTTGCTGCTCGACCACCACCCGCGGCCGGGCGATGATCACCGGCTCGGGCAGATAAAGCGCGGGTCGCGGCACGTCGCCGATGTTGATCCGGCCGTAAACGCCGGGCTGATTGATGCCGATCGACACGCTGGTCTGCGCGGCGGCAGTGCCGACTGCGCCGGCAGCGAGGACGAGCGCGAGAATGGTCTTCATGGGTGGCTCCTGGTTCGAGGATGAGAAGTTAACGCCCCACCGGCCTCCGGCGCGGACGGTCGCTGCGCCAAAGTCGCAGAATTTGCCCAGCTTCACACGACAAGACCCGCAAGCGAGGCGGGTGCCGAGGCACGGATGGACGTGACGGCGCCGGGCCGGCGCAGCCGCCTGGCGCTCTACCTCGACCTGATCCGATGGGATCGGCCGGCCGGCACGCTGCTGCTGCTCTGGCCGACGCTGTCGGCGCTCTGGATCGCCGCTGGCGGCCTTCCCGGCTGGCACCTGCTCGTTGTCTTCGTCGCGGGCACGTTCCTGATGCGCAGCGCCGGCTGCGCCGCCAACGACGTCGCCGACCGCGATTTCGATCGCCATGTCAAGCGCACCGCGAAGCGGCCGGTGACGAGCGGCGCGGTGAGCGTCGCCGAGGCGCTGGCGCTCGGTGCAGCGCTCGCGCTCGGCGCTTTTTCCCTCGTCCTGACGACCAACCTCACCGCGGTGATGTGGAGCGTCGTCGCGCTCGCGGTGACACTCGTCTATCCCTTCAGCAAGCGCGTCTTCGCGATGCCGCAGGCGATCCTCGGCATCGCCTTCAGTTTCGGCATCCCGATGGCGTTCGCTGCCGTTCGCGGCGAAGACTCCGGGTCGTTCGCGTCGCTCACGGGCGCCGTGCCCTCGCTCGCATGGTGGCTGCTGTTCGGCAATCTGTTCTGGGTTCTCGCCTACGACACCGAGTACGCGATGGTCGATCGCGACGACGACCTGCGCATTGGCATCAAGACCTCGGCGATCACGCTCGGCCGCTTCGACGTCGCCGCGGTGATGTCGTTCTACGCCGTCTTCCTCGCCATCTGGGCCGGGGTCGGCGTCGCGCTCGGCTACGGCTGGCCGTACTTCGCCGGGCTGATCGTCGCCGCCGCCATCGCCGCGTGGCACTTCACCCTGATCCGCACACGAACGCGCGACGGATGCTTTCGCGCCTTCCGCCTCAACCATTGGCTCGGCTTTGCGGTCTTCGCCGGCATCGTCGTGCAGTTCGCGATGCGCTGACGACGCCGCCGCGCCCGCGTTCAGGCGCCGCGACGATCGAGCGATCGCAAGGTCGCGAGCAGCGCGTCAACGGCAAGATCGACGTGCTCGCTCTCGACGATCAGCGGCGGCGCGAAGCGAACGACGGTGCCGTGCGTGTCCTTGCTCAGCACGCCGCGCGCGAGCATCCCCTCGCAGACCGCGCGCGCGCTCGCGAACGCCGGATCGATCTCGACGCCGATCAGCAGGCCCTTGCCGCGCACTTCGACGATCCCCGTATGTTCGATCGCGCGCAGCTTGGCGAGCAGCTCGTCGCCGCGCACCTGCGCGCGCTCCGAAAGCCGCTCGCGCACGAGCAGGTCGAGCGCCGCTTCGCCGACCGCCGCGGCGAGCGGGTTGCCGCCGAACGTACTGCCGTGGTCACCGGGCTTGAACTGCGCCATCACCTCTTCGGTCGCGCAGAACGCACTGACGGGCAACAGGCCGCCACCGAGCGCCTTGCCGAGGACAAGGCCGTCCGGACGGATGTCCTCGTGATCACAGGCCAGCAGCGCACCGGTGCGGCCGAGCCCGGTCTGCACCTCGTCGCAGACTAGGAGGATGCCGTGGCGCGTGCAGACCTCGCGCGCCCGCGCCAGGTAGCCCGCCGGTGGAACGATGATCCCGGCCTCGCCCTGGATCGGCTCGACCAGGAACGCCGCCGTGTTCGGCGTGATCGCCGCCTCGAGCGCAGTGGCGTCGCCGAACGGCACGCTGACGAAGCCCGGCGCGAAGGGACCGAAGCCGTCGCGGTACTGCGCCTCGCTCGAAAAGCCGATGAGGGTCGTCGTCCGGCCGGCGAAGTTGCCCGCGGCGACGATGATCTCGGCGCGGCCCTCGGCAACGCGCTTCACCTTGTAGGCCCACTTGCGCGCCGCCTTGATGGCCGTCTCGACGGCCTCGGCGCCGGTGTTCATCGGCAGCGCCCTGGCCATGCCGGTCGCTTCGCAAAGCGCGCGCAGGAACGGGCCGAGGCGGTCGGTATGGAAGGCGCGGCTCGTCACCGCCAGGCGCCCGGCCTGCTCGGTGAGGGCGCGGACCAGTATCGGATGGCCGTGGCCGAAGCTCACCGCCGAGTACGCCGACATCATGTCGAGGTAGCGGCGCCCTGCCGTGTCGAACAGCCAGACGCCGGCGCCGCGCTGCAGCGTCACCGGCAACGGGTCGTAGTTGGCGGCGCCGTAGCGGCGCTCGAGGTCGGCCGAGGCGAGATCGCCCGAGCGGGTTGCCGTGCTCGCACTCGGCAACAGGGTGGTGGCAGTCATCGGTCGCTCCATGGCAGGTCAGTCGACAGTGTGGCGCGGTGCGAGCGAAATGTGCTTTCGCTTCATTGCGCAAATTCCTGCTTTAGCACAATATTCGTGCATCAAGCCGACGCACAGCCTCATGACCGCCCGCCTCGACGCCATTGACCGCAATATTCTGGAAGCAGTCCAACAGGACGGCAGGATCTCCAACGTCGACCTCGCGACGCGCATCCACCTGTCGGCGCCGCAGTGCTTCCGCCGCGTCCGCTCGCTCGAGGAACGCGGCGTCATCCGCGGCTACCGCGCCGACGTCGCCCCCGAGGCGATCGGCTTCGCGGTCACCGCGTACGTCAGCGTGAGCGTCGGCGGCGACGACTTCGGCCGCGTTCGCGAGATCGAGGCCGAGATCCGCGCCTTCCCGCAGATCCTCGAGTGCTACAGCGTTTCGGGCGAGGACGACTACCTGCTCAAGGTCGTTGCCCCCGACCTCAAGTCGCTCAGCAACTTCCTCACCGACCGGCTGATGCAGGTGCCGGGGATCGATGACGTCCGCTCGATGATCTGCCTCGAGGAGATCAAGCTCGCCGCGCCATTGCCGGTCGACGCCTAGCGAAAACATCGCGCGTACGATGCCGCCAGGAGGACGCGCAGTGGAAGATCTCAGGAACCGTTTGAAGGAAGTTGTCGACGCCCAGGGCCCGTGGACGGCGATGTCGATCAAGCTGGCGGAAGGCGTCTACACGCGCGAGCCCGCGGTTGACCATCGGCTGAAGCGCATCCTGCAAGCATGCAGCGATGTCGTCGGCAAGCCGCTGGCGGCATGCCGGGTGCTCGACCTCGCCTGCCTAGAGGGCCACTACGCGCTCGAGTTCGCGCGCCATGGCAGCGAAGTCGTCGGTATCGAAGGCCGGCAGGCGAGCGTGGCTAAGTGCGATTTCGCCCGGGATCAGCTTGGCCTCCAGCGCGCCACCTTCCACCAGGACGACGTGCGCAATCTTTCGATCGAGAAGTACGGCGCCTTCGACATCGTCATCTGCTCCGGGCTGCTCTATCACCTGCCTGCGGGGGACGCCTGGGGCCTGATCCGGTCGATGTACGACGTTTGTCGCGGCGTCGTCCTCGTGGATACCTTTGTCGCCCTGGCGAGCCGGGTCGCGGTCGAGCTCGACGGCGCCGAGTACCACGGGCACGTCTACGGCGAGCACGGCGCGGCCGAGAGCAAGGCCCAAAAAGAGAAGAAGCTCTGGGCCTCGCTCGACAACGATTCGAGCTTTTGGTTCACCGAGCCCTCGCTCCTCAACCTGTTCGCGCGCGCCGGTTTCTCGTCGGCGTTCGAGGTCCTGACGCCGACGATGCCCGGCAACCTGCGCGACCGGAAGACCTACCTCGCGGTGAGGGGCCGGCCGGTTGCGGTGCTGACCTCCGACGAAACTCACCAGCAGGCCCACGTCGACCTCCCGGAAGGCGCCAATCCGCGCATGGATCCGTCCCAGGTCCATCGGGGAAGGATGTTCTCAGCCGCCAAGCGCATCCTGCCGCAGGGCGTGAAGGACGTCATCAAGCCAGCCCTGCGGGCAATCAACGTCCTGCCGCCGGACCACACGCCAGCGTTTCAGCGCGACGACGCCGAGAAGTAGCGCCTCAGGTGAGTCTGCGCTCCCTTAGCGACTGGAGCGACGTCGGCGCGCCGCCCAGCCGATACCGGCCAGGCCCATCAACATCACCGCGTAAGTCTCGGGTTCGGGGATGGCAGCGACGGGCGGAGCTTGTGCAAAAGCGGTGATGTCGCGCACGAGTCCGACGCCCGCACCGAACGCGCCGACTAGCGTCGCTGCGCCGGTCGTGAGGTTGATCGTATAGAAGCCGCTCAGCCCACTCGTCGGGTTCGTCAGGGACGCGTACGACGCGCCTGTCAGGGCGCTGACATCGAAGCCTGTGGCGCCGATCGAAGAAGTCACGCCCAGACTCCCGATCAAGACCGCCGTCCCGGCGTTGGGGGCGGTCACCTGATAGAGATTGCCGCCGCCGATCCCGAACA
>JBDSLQ010000243.1:0-3522 GCA_039916285.1 Caldimonas sp. | reverse complement strand
GCCTGTCGAAGACGTTGTCGATGCCGGCCCGCAGCGTCCAGGCGGTGCCGGCGTTCGACTTCACGTCGTAACGCGCACCGAGATCGAACTTAGTCACGCCTGGAATGCGGACGGTGTTCTCGGGCAGGACCTCGCGGCCACTCTCGTAGTTGCCGGCGGCGAGCAGGCGCATGCCGCCCGCGTGCCCCGAGAAGCTGTAAGCAGCCTGCAGTCGGGCGGTGACGGCGGGCACGTTGGTCGGCCGCTTGCCGTCGAGCGTCGCGTCGTTCGGCGTCTCGACGCGTGCGCGCAGCCACTGCGCACCGGCGCGCACGCCCCAGGGCCCGCTGCGCCATGCCAGGCTGCCTTCGACGCCCCGATGGCGCTGGTTGCCGACGAGTCCGCGCGTGCACTGCACGACGCCGCACATACCGCCGGCAGGGGCGATGTCGTCGAATCGCGGGCGGCGGATGTCGAAGGCCGCGGCGTTCCACTCGGTGTCCTGCGCGCCGCCCTTGATGCCGACCTCGACCTGTCGGCTCTCGGCCGCGGGCAGCGTCTGGCCTGCGTTCGTGTAACGCGGCAGGGCCGGCGTGGCCGCCCCGCCGAGCGGTACGCTGGACGCCACGTCGCTCTCGACGCCGCCGCCCCAGCTCGCGTAGACGAGCTGGCCTCGCCCGACCACGTGGCTGAGCGCCACGAACGGCGTGGCGAACGACTGGCCGAACGAGGTGGGCGCGTCCGTTCCCGAGGCTGTCGGCGCCGCATCGCGGGTGAGCCGGGTGTGACGCGCACCGAGCCACAGAGTCGTGCCGGAGCCGAAGACGATCGCGTCACGGACCGAAATTTCGGTCGATCGCTCGTCGCGGTTCGTCTGCGGCGAGAGATCGGCAGGGCCGGGTGGCGCGACAAGCGTGCCGGCGACATTGCCGGTGCCGGCGTAAGTGAAGATCTGGTCGTTGAACCGGTTGCGCACGGTCGTGCGCTGCGCGCCGACGCTGAACTCGTGGGCCAGCGGGCCGGTCTTCGCCTTGCCGTGCACCGAGATGTCGAGCGATCGACTCGTTCGTGACTCGCCGTCGCTGCGGAAATCGTAGAGGTCGAAGGTACCGTCGCTGCAGTACCAGCGGAAGTTTCCTTCGGCGCTGCAACCGTACGGAAAGGCGACGCGGTCATCGGTGCGCAGCCGCTGCACGAGCCCGTGCGCGACCACGCGCCAGTCTTCGCCGAGCTTCTGCGTCAGGCGCAGCGACGCCGTCTTCGCGTCGAACACCACCGGCAGCGACCACGGTTGGTTGTTGAGGTTGATCCCGCGGGCCGGCACCGCCGGCACCGCTCCGCCGAGCAGGCTGAAGCCGGGAACGCTGGGCTGCGATCGATGGCTGTGCTCGATCTCGGCTTCGACCAGCGTCGACCGGGTGGCGCGCCAGTCGCCGGCGACGGCCAGCGCGTTGCGGTTGCCGCGCGTGTGGCGCACGAGCGGGTCGATGCGCTCGGCGCCGGCGTTGAGGCGCACGCCGAATGCGCCGTCGGCGCCGAAGCGCTGGCTGATGTCGATCGAGCCGAGCACGCTGCCGCGCTCGCGCCATTCGACGAACGCGGAGCGAAGCGGCACATCGAGCGGACGCTTGACGACGAGGTCGACCAGGCCGCCGGGCGCGCTCGTACCCGCCTGCAGGCCCGAAAGTCCCTTGAGGATGTCGACGCGCGCCTTGTTCTCGAGCGGGATCGAGCTCTCGGCGTTGATCGGCAGGCCGTCGCGGCGGAAGTTGAAGCGGTTGTCGATGACGAAGCCGCGCACGGTGAAGTAGTCGATGTAGCCCTCGGTGTCGTACGCCGTCGTGACCGAAGGATCGAAGCGCGTCAGGTCCGAAAGGCGGCGCGCGCCGGCGTCGCGAATCTGCGCGGCGTCGATCGTCGTCGCCTGCAGCGGCGCGGCCTCCAGTGGCGCGTCGCCCCAGCCGGCGACGCTCGCCGGCACGGGCACCTTGCCGGTCACCGTCACCGGCGCGAGCGCGCTCTGCGTGCGAGCTTCGAGGGGAGGCAAGAGAGCCGCGGCGGCAGCCAGGGCCAGCGTCCAGGGACGCGTCGTCGAGTTCATGTGAGCCATCGTCTTTCGATGGCAAGGCTCTGGGCCGATTCGGCTTGCTTCCCTGCGCGAGGATTACCTCAGTCAGGTTCAAAGGGACTTTCTCAGTCGAAGCGCGGATGACTCCGCGCCCCAACACCCCTAGCGAATGCGTCCGGCCGCAAAGCCGGGCGCGAGCGAATTTTAGGACACTACGGCGCGACGCCGAGCAGCTTGTGCAGCCTGGTGCTCGTTGTCGTGTACTGGAGCGGCTGCGCGCGCTCGGGATGGACGAGCTCGCCGATCGCGAACGCGGCCAGCGTCGCTTCGTGGAAGCCGCAGACGATCAGCTTCTGCTTGCCCGGATAGGTGTTGACGTCGCCGACGGCGAAGATCCCCGGCGTCGAGGTCTCGAAGCTCGCCGTGTTGACGACGACCTGCTTCTTCTCGAGCGCCAGGCCCCAGTCGGCGATCGGCCCGAGCTTCGGGCTCCAGCCGAGCAGGACGAAGAGCGCGTCGAGCAGCAGCTCGCGCGAGTCGCCGTCGCTGCCGAGCACCGTGAGAGCGGCGAGCATGCCGTCGTGCTCGACGATCGTTTGCGGCTGGCCGGCGACGAACTCGACCCGGCCCGAGGCGCGCAAGGCATTGAGCCGCGCCCGCGTCGCTTCGTCGGCGTCGACGTCGTCGCGGCGATGGACGAGGGTGACGCTCGCCGCCGCGGCCGCGCCGTCCTCGCCCGCGGCGATCGCGGCCTCCACCGCCGCGCCGGTGCCGCCGACGATGACGATGCGCTTGCCCGCCTGCTCGTGCAGGCTCGCGCCGTGCTCGAAGAGCTGCGTGCCGCGAAAGCGGTCGAGGCCGGCGACCTTGAGGCGGCGCGGCTGGAACGAGCCGACGCCGCCGGCGACGACGACGGCCTTGGCGATGAAGCGCGTTCCGGTCGACGTCGCGACGTCGAAGCGGCCGTCGTGGCGCCGCGCGACCGCGTTCACCTGCTGGTCGAGATGAAAGCCCGCGCCGAACGGCTCGATCTGTTTCAGCAATCGCTCGGCGAGCTCGCGGCCGGTGGCGACGGGCAGGGCCGGGATGTCGTAGATCGGCTTGTCGGCGTAGAGCTCGACGCACTGGCCGCCGGCGTCGGGCAGCGAGTCGACGACTTGGGAGCGGACTTCCTGCAGGCCGAGCTCGAACACCTGGAACAGGCCGACCGGGCCGGCGCCGACGACGACGACGTCGGTCTCGATCACCTCGGGAACTGCGAGCGAACGGGTCGCCATGGCGGCGGACAGGAACTAGCGGAGAAGCTCGGGGAGCTTGCCGGTCTTGTCTTTCCAGTCGTCGGCGTCGGGCGGCGCGGGCTTGCGGCGCGTGATCGCCGGCCAGCCTTTGGCCAGCTCGGCGTTGAGCGGGATCATGTGCTGCTGGTTGCCGGGGACGTCTTCCTCGGGAACGATGGCGTTGACCGGGCACTCGGG
>JBDSLQ010000242.1:0-3041 GCA_039916285.1 Caldimonas sp. | reverse complement strand
ATCTTCGGGTTGCCCCACTCGATGAACTCGCCGACGGTGAGCGGCATCGTCTCGTCGAGCATCGTCGTCACGACGTCCATGAACGGCACCTGCGCGACGACGGCGCGAAAGAGCTCCGGTCGCTGGTTGACGACCGCGCCCATCAAGAGGCCACCGGCGCTGCCGCCCTCGATCGCAAGCATCGCGGGCGTCGTCCGACCGGCGGTGATCAGCTTCTCGGCGCAGGCGATGAAGTCGTCGAACGTCGTCTGCTTCTTCGCCATCTTGCCGGCCTCGTACCAGCTGCGGCCGAGGTCGCCGCCGCCGCGGATGTGAGCGATCGCGAAGACGACGCCGCGGTCGAGCAGCGACACGCGCGACTGCGAGAACGAGGCGTCGATCGGGATGCCGTAGCTGCCGTAGCCGTAGAGGAGGAGCGGCTGCGGGCCGTCGCGCTTGCTGTCCTTGCGGTAGACGAGCGAGATCGGCACCTCGGTGCCGTCGCCGGCGACGGCGACAGTGCGCTCGCTCGAGTACAGCGACGGCTCGTACCCGGGCACCGGTTGGCGCTTTCGGAGCACCCGCTCGCGCGTCGCCAGGTCGTAGTCGAAGGTCGACGCCGGCGTCGTCAGCGAGGTGTAGACGAAGCGCAGCGTCGCGGTCTCGAACTCGGCGTTGCCGCTCGTGTGGACGCTGTACGCCGGCTCGTCGAAGGCGATCGCGTGGTCGTCGCCGGAAGCGAGATCGATGACGCGCAGCTGCAGGCTGCCGGCAACGCGCTCGGTGACGGCGAGGTGGCCGGCGAAGACATCGACGTCGTCGAGCATCACGTGGTCGCGCGCCGGGATCAGCTCGTCGGCGTTCGCCAGGTCGGGCGCTTGCGCGTCGACGGTGACCAGGCGGAAGTTGCGGCCGGTGTCGTTGATGCGGACGTAGAAGCGGCCGGCGCGGTGCTCGATGTCGTACTCGATGTCGGGTCGGCGCGCGAACACCGTTCGCCACGCCAGCTTCCGGTCGGCGCCCGTGCCTGCGTCGGCGACGCGCCATTCGGTCGAGTCCTTGCTCTCGATGCCGAGCAGCAGGTAGCGCTCGTCGAGCGTCTTGCCGACGCCGATGTCGAACAGCTCGTCGCTTTCCTCGAAGAGCAGCTCGTCGGCACCGCTCGCGCCGATCGCATGGCGCCACAAGCGGTTGGCGCGCTTGGTCTCGTCCATCGTCACGTAGTAGAGCGTGCGGTTGTCGTTGGCCCAGGCGGCAGAGGCCACCTGCGCCATCGACCAGCCGTCGTCGACGCCGCTGGCGAGGTCCTTGACGTGGAGCGTGAAGTCGCGACCGCCGGTGACGTCGGTCGTGTAGGCAAGGCGCAGGGCGTCGCGCGTGACCGTGGTGAGGCCGAGGCGCAGGAACGGCTGGTCGCGCGCGAGCGCGTTCAGGTCGAGCAGCGTCTCGTCGGCGCCGTTCGGGTCCAGCCGGCGCTCCGCGCCGACGGCGCGCCGGCGCAGATAGTGCGGGTACTGCTCGCCTTGGCGGGTCTGCGTCGCGTACCACCAGCCGCCCTTTCGCATGGGCACCGAGTCGTCGTCCTGCTGGATGCGAGAGAACATCTCCTGGTAGAGCGTCTCGCTCAGCGCTGCGTACGGCGCGAGCCAGGCGTCAGCCCAGGCGTTCTCGGCCTTCAGGTAGGCGAGGGTGCGCGGATCGTCGCGATCGCGCAGCCAGAAGTACTCGTCGCTGCGCGCGTCGCCGTGAACGCTCACGTCGCGCGCCTCGCGCGGCGCGCGCGGCGGCAGGGGTGTCTGAGCGCTGGGTTCCATTGGCGGCTTGGCATCTCGGGGAAGGCGCATTCTCGGCGTGCAGCGATGGCCCGGGCAACGCGGGCAAACCTCCTGCCGACGCGGCCTTGCGCCGTGCGCCTTGACTTTTGCCGGCACCGATCGCCGAATGTCGGATCGGTCCGGGCGCACGCCTGCGCCCTTCCGATCCCCTCACTGCAGACCCTGCAAAGGAACCTTCATGTCTTACACGCCCGGAAGATTCGTCTGGTTCGAGCACCACTCGAACGACATCGCGCAAGCACGCGCCTTCTACGAAAAGCTGTTCGGCTGGAACACCGAGATGATGGCCATGTCGAGCGGTCCTGCGTACGCAATGATTCACAACGGCGAGGCCGCTATCGGCGGCTACGCGCAGTCCCCGGCGGGTTCGCCGCCGCAATGGATGTCGTACCTGTCGGTGAGCGACGTCGACAGCGCCTACAAGGCAGCGCTCGCCGCCGGCGCGAAGAGCCTGGTCGCGCCGATGGACTACGGCTCGGCGGGCCGCGCGGCGACGGTCGCCGATCCGACCGGCGGCGTCTTCTCGCTCTGGCGCAGCGCCGCCGGCGACGCGCCGGAAACCGAGCACACGCCGCCCGGCGGCTTCATCTGGGACGAGCTCGGAACCCAGGACGAGAAGATGGCGCTCGCGTTCTACGAGAAGGTCTTCGCCTTCACGCACGACGAGATGCCGATGCCGCAAGGCACCTACTACATCCTGAAGCAGGCCGACAAGGGCCGCGCCGGCCTGTACAAGGCGATGGATGCGTCGATGCCGACGATGTGGACCCCCTACGTCTGTGTCGCCGACTGCGATGCCGCCGTGGCGAAGGCGACCGACCTCGGCGCGACCGTGTGCGTGCCGGCGACCGACATTCCCGGCGTCGGCAGGCTGGCGATGTTCAACGATCTCCAGGGCGCCTCGATCGCGATCCTGAAACCCGATCCGGCGATGTCCTGACGAGCGGTCGGCGCGCCGCAAGCGCGCCGATGGCCGCATGCGGTCGGCTCTCCTTCGCAAGGCCGCAGGCGGCTAACGCCGCCGCGAAACTCGGGCACCATCGGAATCTCGCCCGCGAGGATCGCCATGGACCGTCCCGAGCCCGCCGCCGTCTTTCCCGAGCTGCTCTCGTGGGAAAGCGCCGGCACCAGCCGCATCCCGTTCGCCGCCTACACGAGCGAGGCGCTCCATCGCCGCGAGCTCGAGCGCTTCTTCTACCGCAACCACTGGTGCTACGTCGGCCTCGA